>JAHWIL010000070.1 GCA_019322545.1 Candidatus Woesearchaeota archaeon | reverse complement strand
ATTCTGTTACTTTTACTTCAACAAGCTATGATGTAAATGAAGGAGGAGACTTGAATGATACAATAACAACTCATGTTTGGGATTTTGGCGACGGAACAAATGAAACAAATTCAACTGCGCCAAGCCATGTTTATAGCTCTGCAGGAGATTATACAGCAAGTTTGACAGTAACAGACAGCTTTGGGCTTTATGACTCAGACAGCATCATGATAAATGTCGGCAGTGCTTATTCTGGAAGCGGCGATAGCGGAGGAAGTTCTGGTGGAGGAAGTGGAGGTTCTTCTGGTAGCGGAGGAAGTTCTGGTGGAGGAGTTGTTATCGCTGAAATGATTAATATAGGGCAGGGTCCTGTTGAAGTAACTCTGAAAAAGACAGAAGCAGTCAAGTTTTTCTTTAAAGGGATTATACATTATGTCAGGGCAAGAAGCATTGAGCAGGAATCTGCTGAGATATTGGTTGCATCAGAATTGCAGATATTTCCAGCAAAAGTAGGTGAAGAATTCCTTGTTGATTTGGATAGTGATGGAGAAAAGGATATAAGAATTACATTATTAGAAACAAAGGTTTATGAAAGTGCTTCAAAAAGCACAACAACATTAAAGATTGAGCTTATTGAAGAAGAAGCTGTAGAGGAAGAGATTTCTGAAGATAGAGAGGAAGAAGAGCCAATAGAAGTTGTTAGTATTGGAGATGAATGGGCAGATTACAAAGAGCCGATAGATATCACTGGAATGATAGTTAATGTCAAGGATAAAATGCTTGAAATTCCATATCTCAAGTATATTATCACAGGAATTATTATCCTTGCAATTGTTATTTTTATACTGAAATATGGTTTTGTTGAAGAAGAAAAGCCAAAGAAAAAGAAACAAAAAAAGAGTTAACTCAATATTATTTTTATTTCTTGTTTTAATGTTTCTCCCAGATTATTTTGCAAATCATCTTTCAGCTTTTCAACATCAATCTTTCCTGCATTTTTCTCTATTTCTGAGAGCTTACTTTTTATTTTAGCAGACATCTGCTGTGCGTGCTCAAGCTTGTACTGTAATTCTTTTTTCATGTTCAAAGCCCTGTTTGATTTTAGCTGTATTTCAAATGATTCTTTTTTTTCCTGAAGAGTGCTGTGCTTATAGACAAATCCTGCAAGCTGTTCTTTTGAGATGCTGTTGATTGTTTCCAGTGTTTTTTCTTTTTGCTTGTCCTTCAGTTCAATTGAACCTGTGAGAATATTTTTTTTCATGTTCTGCAGAATATCAATTATTTTAAGCTCTTTATCAGACAACAATGCATTTACTGTTTCAGAAACATATGCTTCAGCAAGCTTATCATACTTTAATGTTATTCTTGAGAATTTTTTCAATGACCTTTCCAGCGGCGAGAATAACTGGATGATTTTGGTTTCAAGCTGAAGAATGTCATTTTTTGCGCCGTTTAGCTCTTGTTTCAGATTGTTGAATTTCCTGAATTCCGGACTTTGACCAAGTTCATTTATTTTTTTTTCTGCAGTCTGCCTTGAGGACTCTGATTGCTTTAATTTTTCTCCGGTTTCTTCTGCCTGCTGTTTCAGGTTTTCTTTTTTTATCATCTGTTCTTTCATACTTTTTATCTGCTCTTTCAGCTCATTTATTTTTATTACATCTGATTTTTCAGCTGACTTTCTTATGTTTTTCAGGATATTATCAATATTGCTTATTGATTTTCCGATTTCCTCTATTTCCTTGTGGAACAGGTGCTGTGACGCATAATAGCTTTTTGTGCTGTTTTTTGAGAAATTGTCAAGCGCTTTTGTTGTTTTTTCAAGAAATTCAAGAACAGTGCTGTGTTTTGTATTGTCTGGTATTTCTATTGAATTTATCAGCTGATTAAGCATTCTGACATAATTTCCCCTGTGGCCAAGAACAACACTTTTTACCTTGATTTGTATCTTATCTGCATCCCTTAGTTCTGCATTTTCAAGTTCAGGTATTTTTTCCTGCAGGGATTTGAATGCTATTTTAACCTGCTCAAGATATTCGGCAGATTTTTTTTCAAATGAAGAATAAGTTTCCTGTGTCCTGTCTGCCAGCCAATCAGGAAGATTATCTATATGAATCTGATGCAGTTCTTTCTTTTTACCAAATAATTTGTTCAGCCACCCCATGAATTTCTCTTAATACAACACTAATATTTAAATATTAAGAAAAATACTGCAATTATATATGAAACGAGGATATGGGAAAAAATCCAAAAAACACAAGGATATTGCGCGGGAAAGAATCCAGATTTTGTTTAAAGAAGCCAGAGATGTTTTTAAGAAAAATCCAAAGCTTGCTGACAGGTATGTTTATCTTGCAAGAAAGATTGCAATGAAATATAAGGTCAGGATTCCTCCTGAACTGAAAAGAAAGTTCTGCAAGCACTGTTATACTTATCTGGTTCCTTCTGTCAACTGCAGGGTAAGAGTGCAGAGAGGAAAGGTTGTTTATTACTGCATGAAATGCAAAAAATTCATAAGATACCCTTATATTAAAGAGCAGAAAGCAAAGAGGAAGTCACAATGAAGTATGATTTAGAGCTGGAAAATGTTGTTGAAGAGATTAAAAAGCAAAATGCAAGATTAGTCTGCATTCAGCTTCCTGACAGGCTAAAGAAATATGCAGGGGATATCAGGGACAGGTTAGAGAGGGAAACAAAAGCAGAAGTATTTATCTGGCTTGGCTCCTGCTATGGTGCATGCGATGTTCCGAATATCAAGGTTGATTTGCTTGTCCAGTGGGGGCATGAAAAATGGAATTCCTGAATTATTTTCTTGTTGTGATTATCTGCTTTATAGGGATTTATGCAGGATTTCTTCTTGGAATGATTGCAAAAGAGGAACTAAAGGCAGGAAAGAAATATTTTCTTCTTTTTCAGAAGATTCTTTTTGCAGTTGTTATCATTTCAACAATGATTGCTGTAAATAAGATTTACCTGGCTATTGTTTTGTTTTTTATCCTTGCTTATTTCATGGTTTATTCAAGGGATGTTTTTATTTATCTTATATTTGGCATATTGTTATTTTTGAATTCAAGATACGGCAATCTGTTTTTAATGCAATCCTGCCTGATATTCCTGTACGGGCTTGCTGCCGGAAGTTTATTGAGACATGACAAAAAGAAATTTATGTATGTATTATCAAGATATGTGTGGTTTGTTGCAGTTGCCTTGCTGCTGTTCATGATACTATGAAATTTACAATATTAGACTGTTATACAGATGAGCCTGCTGGCTTGGGAGTTCCTCCTTACATTGGAACTTATGCAAGGTATATTGCAGGAACTGTTCTTGATTCTGGGAATGATTATTCTTATATTACAGTTGATGACTTGCGGAAGTCTGTTTCTAATAAAGAGGAGAAAGGGCTTAAGACAGATATCAGAATAAAAAACCTTTCCAAAAATTTTCTGCATATTGGAAGCATATTAAGCAAAACAGATGTCTTGATTGTGATTGCAGGAATCCATACGCCTGGAAAATATTTAAGCGCTGTTCCTGGCACTACAAAAGAGGTTGTTGACTTGCTTGCAAGAATAAAAAAGAAATTTTTTACAATCCTTACTGGGCCTGCAGCATATGGCTCTGGGCTTTACGGGGGAAGGATTGCAAGAAGCGCTGAAAGGGATTTGCAGAGATTTGACTTGATTATTCCTGAAGTTGAATATAGGTTAAAGGATTTGATTATAAATAACTTTGAAGCCGATGTTTCAGGAATTCCCAGGTATGATGACTTGAGAAAGATTGCTGTTCTTGGTTCAGAAGTTGTCAAGCAACACCCAAGCTATCCTAATGTGATTGCAGAGATTGAGACAAGCAGAGGATGTCCCAGAAAAATACATTGTTCATTTTGCACAGAAGGGCTGAAGTTTTGTGCAATAGAAAAAAGAAAAACTGAGGATATTGTTGATGAAGTCAAGGCATTGTATAAGCAGGGTGTTAGGAATTTTAGGCTGGGAAAACAGAGCTGTTTTTATTCATACGGCTCTGCTGACGAGATTGAGAGATTGCTGAAAGGATGTAGAAAATATGCAGATATTCTTCATATTGACAATGCAAATCCCGCAATGGTTACTGAAGAAAAGACAAAAATAATTGTCAAGTACTGCACTTCTGGCAATATTGCTGCATTTGGTGTTGAATCTTTTGACAAGAATGTTATTAAGAAGAATCATCTGAATTCAACACCTGAACAGGTTTATAATGCTGTCAGGATAATCAATAAATATGGCGCAGAATGCGGAGAGAATGGAATGCAGAAATTTTTGCCTGGAATAAATCTGCTTTATGGCCTGATTGGAGAGAGCAAAAAAACACATAAAGAGAATTTCAGATGCCTGAAAAAAATTCTTGATGACAGCCTGCTTTTGAGAAGAATAAATATACGGCAGGTTGCTGTGTTCCCAGGGACACTGCTTGCAAATGAATGCGGTGACAAGTTCATTAAAAAGAATAAAAAGTATTACTGGAAATGGAGAAATAGTATACGGCAGAATATTGACGAACCTATGCTGAAAAGACTGGTTCCTGCTGGAACTGTTCTGAAAAATATCTTTACAGAGATTCATGACGGAAATACAACATTTGGCAGGCAGATTGGAACATATCCATTGATTGTTGGAATCAAGAAGAGAATTCCTTTGGGAAAGTTCATTGATATCAGAGTAACAGGGCATATGCTAAGAAGTGTTGTTGGTGAATTAATTCAGTAATATTTATAAACCAAAATAAATCACTATTAACTATGCCCCTGTAGCTTAGTGGTTGGAGCGTGCGGCTGTTAAAGCATCTGCTGAAACCGCAAGGTCGTCAGTTCAAATAAAAGCAAGGTTCAATCTTGCTGATTGAAAGTCTGACCAGAGGCGTTTTATTTTCAGAATCAAAGATTTGAAAGAAACGAGAGAGTCAGAATAAAGATTCTGACAAGGAAATGAGAGAGTCAAAAATCTCGGATTTTTGACAAGTACGGGCCCGTAGCATAGTCTGGAACAGGAGCGGTCTACTCGTTCCTAGTAGGCAATTGGTGCGCTCGACTGATAAGAAAAAACTTTGAAATCGAGTGGTCCGGAGTTCAAATAAGAGCAAGGTTCAATCTTGCTGATTGAAAGTCTCCGCGGGCCCATTTTCTTCTTTATATATAATATAAGATAATAAACTTTAAATATGCCATCTATTTGTAGTAGTTCAGAATAACTATTTTATAATAAAGACAAAATGGGGGGTTTTTTAAATGATGAATAGGAAAATATTGATGAGTTTATTTGTTCTACTAACAGTTGGTTTGCTAATGAGCGGATGCGCTGTTTCTGATTATCTTAGAGGAGAAGCAGGGGTTGAAGATGAAGAGCCGTCTCTGCTGACAGAAGAAAAAGAACTTGAAGATATTCTTGGGGAAATCGGGGAAATTGAAGGAGAGGAAGAAGGAATGGAAGAAATAACAGGAGAAGTTATTGAAGAGATTGAAGAAGAAATAGAAGAATTTGAGGAGGAAGTTGAGGAAGAAGTAATATCAGAAGATGTTTCATTTGTGATTAATGCAAAAGAAAATGAACTGGTAAAATTAAAGCCAGAAGCAGTTGATGATGACGAGGATGTGCTAACATATACATTCAGCGAACCTCTTGATGAAAAAGGAGAATGGCATCCGACATACGGCGATGCAGGAGAATATATTATAACTGTGACTGCATCTGACGGAACAACTACTACCTCGCAGGATGTCCTTCTTATTGTTGAAAGAGTAAATGTTGCACCATCTATTGAACCAATAGGTGATATTGAGATTAATGAAGGAGAAACACTTCTTCTGGAGCCAGTTGTATCTGATGTGAATAATGATGTTGTAACTGTGACAATCTCAGACCCGGTAGGGGATGATGGCATTTGGGAAACAGATTATCACAGCGCTGGAGAATATTTTGTAACAATCACTGCAGAAGATGCTGAATCAAAGAGCACCAAGAAAATAAAAATTATTGTGAATTACAAGAATATGCCTCCAACAATCAGCAATGTTGATGACATGGCATTTGAAGAAGGAGAAACAGCTGTTATATCTCCAACTATTGATGATTTAAATGGAGACAAAGTGATAGTCAGTGTTTCAGGACCATTTGAAGAAATTAATGGCGAATGGATTTGGGATATTCCATACAATACCTGCGCAGGGCACGAGACTCAGGAATTGGATGTGACAATCACAGCAGATGACGGAAGAACAATGACAACAAAAGAAATAATTGTGACAGTTACAGATGTGAATATACCTCCTAAATTCATTGGATTTGAGTAAGGATTTAATTCCTTTCTTTTTTTTATTTCAAACAAAAAGAGGTAGTTTAAGAAAGATGATAATATGAAACTGCCAAAGACTTTATTGATATTGTTTATTTTAATTTTTTGCATTCAGTTAGTTAGTTCCAGCCAGAAAATAATTACTGTCAAGGAAACTGAGCTTGTAAAACTTGAAGTTGAGGCATATGATGAAGACGGTGATGAGTTATTTTACACTTATACAGTCCCTCTTGATGAGCATGGGGAATGGCAGACAGATTATGGCGATGAAGGAGAATATACTGCCATTGTAACTGTTTCTGACGGGGAGAATATCATTTCAGGAGAAGTAATCATTATTGTTGAAGCAAAAAACAGAGAGCCGATTATTTCAGGATTAAGTGATATTACTGCGCCTGAAGGAAGTGTTATTCACATTTCTCCGGAAGTAGAAGATTATGAAAATGATGCAATTGATATGACAATCTCTGAGCCAGTGGGGAATGACGGTGTCTGGCAGACAAATTATGATGATGAGGGAGTTTATGTCATTATTATTACTGCTTCTGACGGAGAAAATACAGTAACAAAAGATATAGAAGTTGTTATAGAAAACTTTGACAGGGAGCCGGTTTTTGACAATTTCTATCCTATGGAAGATGTTACAATAAAAGAAGGAGAAGATGTTTTGTTTAGCATCTGGGCAAATGATGCAGATGGGGATTTGCTTATATATGAATGGAAGCTTGACAGCAGAAACCTGAGAATAAGCGAGAGCGAATTTTTGTATGTTTCTGATTATGATGATGCAGGAGAGCATATTGTTGAAGCAGTTGTTTCTGGAGGAGAGAAAGAAGTAATAAAATCATGGAAAGTTAATGTTGAGAATGTAAACAGGGCTCCTATTATAACAGAATCCCAGGGAGATGTTACAATAAAAGAAGGAGAAATCATGAAAATAAAATTTTCTGCTGTTGACCCTGACGGCGATGACTTAAAATACAAGATTTCAGAGCCAATAGGGAATAACAAAAAATGGCAGGCAGATTATGATTCTGCAGGCATATATAACATTATTATAGAAATAACTGATGGGGTTTTTGAAGCAAGCGAGAGTTTTATTTTAACTGTAGAAGATGTAAACATAGCTCCTGTTTTTGAAGACCTCAGGGAAATAAGTGTCAATGAGGGAGAAACAATTGAATTTGATATTATTGCTAATGACCCAGACAATGATGATGTAGAAGTAATTGCAGGAGAGCTTCCTGAAGGAGCTGTATTTTCTGACGGAAAATTTACATATTCTCCCCCATATTATACAGTAATTCATCAAAAGAATCTTCTTGGAAAGATAATCTATGGAAGCAGAAAAAGAGATGTTCCAGCTGTTTTTACTGCAACTGATGGAATGCTGTCAACAGATAAAAAAATAAAAATCCCTGTAAATGATGTTAATCTTGCGCCTGTATTAAACCCAATTGATGATATTGCTGTAAGTGAAGGGGATAAAGTTATCATAGAGCCGTCTGCTAGTGACCCTGATGAAGATTATCTCAGCTATACTTTTTCATGGCCTGTTGGGAGCGATGGTGTCTGGCAGACAGATTATGATGATGCTGATACTTACACTATTACTGTAACTGCATCTGACAGATATTTATCAGACAGCAAGGATGTTGTTATTATTGTCCGGAATAAGAACAGAGAGCCTAAACTTGATGTTATCAAGGATATGACAGTCAAGGAAGGGGATTCACTGAGCTTTGCATTAAGTGGAAGCGATGAAGATGAAGATGAGCTGTTGTTTTTTGCAGAGCATCTTCCGCTTGGAGCAACATTCAGAGAAGGAGTATTTAACTGGACACCTTCTTATGATGTAACTTCTGATTTTGAAGAATTTGTGGCTGAGTTCTCTGTTACAGACGGAAACTCATTTGCAAAACAAAATATTACAATCAGGGTTGAAGATACAAATAGAAAGCCGGTTATTACAGGCGCATCTGAAACCATCCGAAAAGTATATACAGGAGTTCCTGTTATATTTAGTGTTGAGGCAGAGGATGATGACGGCGATAATTTAAGTTATTCTTGGGAATTTGGCTTGATGTCTGGCATTGAAGGGCATTCTGAGATAAAAAGAACATTCTCAAGCTCAGGAAAAAAGATAATAAAAGCAGTTGTTTCTGACGGAAAGGATGAAGTCGTTACTAAATTTGGAGTTCTTGTTTATGAAAAGAAAATAATTAAGAAAGAACCTGCTAAAGAAGTTAAGAAAACTGCTAAGAAAGTGGAAAAATCAGTTGCCAAGAAAGAACCTGTTAAAAAAGAACAAGTAAAGAAAGTTGTTAAAAAAACTGAGCCAGTTAAGAAGCCTGTTTCTGTGCCAAAACCAAAGGTTTATGTTATTGAAGGATAAGATAAATTTATAAAGCTATTTTCTTTAAATTTCTATATTGCCCCCATAGTATAGTGGATACTTGCCCAGCAAGGTTTGGGCGTCAGCCAAAAAGTACGCAAGGTTGCGGACCTTGAGACCGGAGTTCGATATGCCGGAAACGGCACGGAAGTCTTCGTGGGGGCGTATTATTTCCTATCTGTTATAAAACTGCTTATGAAATCCATATACCAAAAGCCCTATTGCCCCGAATCTTTCAGCTAAAAAAGTGAT
>JAHWIL010000069.1 GCA_019322545.1 Candidatus Woesearchaeota archaeon | reverse complement strand
TTGTCTTTTATCTTAATTGTGCCATTTTTAACAAATTTATCTTCTTTATTCTCTACTTTAACATTTTCAAAAGCCCCGATGGAAAGTTTCTTAATATAACAATCTTTTATTTTTTCTTCACTTCTTCCTTTAAGAATTCTTTCTGCCGCTTCTTCAGGAGTTAGATATTTATATTTGCTTCCTTCGAAACGAGTATATGTTACAACTTCTGGAGTTAGCTTTTTTTCTTTGGTACCTTCTTTTCTGAATGACAGAACTCTTACCTCATAGCCTTCGTGATCTGTATGTAAGAGTCTTTCTTCTGAAACTTCTTTCTTCTTTTTTGGCATATCTGCCTCCCTGATGATAACTAGGTTTTTTAGAACTCTCACTACTGAACTCTTCTCTTTTTTTTGAAAAACCCCCTTTCAAGGATTTTCCTGCCACTTGAACTAAATCCTTTCAGGAAAATCTCTTTTAGCTTATAGCAATCTTCTGAAAGATTTTCGATTCCTGTCCAGAGAACAACCTCTTAGTCTCGTTTTAGATAACCAGTCCGTTGCTTCTAAAGACCATGGCTTCTTTTGTGCTTTCTTGTATTTTTAAATTGATGAATAAATGAATATGATGTGAGTTGTGAAATAAAAATTTAATAATCCTATCTTTAATTATGTTGTCTCCTCATCTTGATCAATATTTGGTTGACTGAACCCTCCTTCCTCCATGATTAAATGTCAATGGATTAGGGGAGTGACATTTTAATACTGATGAATTATAATCTATTCTTTTTCCAAGATGTTTGATAACTGATGTATCTTCTCCCAGTTCATCAATGCATTCTCCCCAGTTTTGGACATTGTCCGTTTCTTCATCATCAATACATTCACCCCTTTTTTGGATATAGGAAAATTTATCTTTATGAAGATAATATCTCACGCGAATTCTTCCAATTAATTTGAATAACTGCCTATCTGTCTTTCTTTCTTTTGCTTTGCTGCTATGCCCTGTTTCAGAAGGCCTTAGCAAATATAAGTCATCTGCTCCTTTTATTCTTTTTTTGTAAGTATGACTTCCATAGCCTGCAGTTATTTCAGTTTCTCCGATTAAATAAGAAAACAGCAGTAATTTATCAACAAGGAAATTAAAATATATATATGCCTTTGATGTCTTTTTTTTATTTGTTGTCTTGTTAATGTCATATTCAGGATGTTTTTTTAACTGTCTTTTCAGGAAATTAGAATATTTACGTTTATTTTCTTTGGTGACATTTAATTCGTATTTTTCCTCGCAAACATCAACTATATCTTCTATTGTTCTCTCTGTTTTAGCCATACTTTTCTATATGGTAAATCTTCTTTTTTAAATTTTATTATTTCACAAAACTTTATATATCTCAAATCAAATCTATGCATTATGCCTGAAATGACACAAGAGCAGATGGATGCTCTGCAGGAAAAGATGAAAAACATGTCGCCGGAAGAGCTTAAGCAGTTCCAAAAACAGAACTGCATCTTCTGCCAGATAATTGAGGGAAAGGTTTCTTCCAGAAAGATTTACGAGGATGACCTCTGCCTTGCAATACTTGACATAAATCCTGCAAATCCCGGGCACATTCTCCTGCTGCCGAAAGAGCATTATGCCATAATGCCGCTGATTCCAGTGGAAGAGCTGAAGCATCTGGCAATGGTTACAAAAGCACTTTCGCATATTCTGTTAAAAGTTCTGAAGGTGGGCGGTACAAAGATCTTTATTGCAAACGGCGCAATTGCAGGGCAGAGAGCCCAGCATTTTATGCTGCATATTATTCCAAGAAAGGAGAAGGACGGGCTTGCGATTGATATTCCTAAAAACAAGATTACAAAAACCCAGATAAATGAAATAAGAATTCGTCTTAAGGCAAAAGTAGATTCAATCTTTGGAAAGACAAAAGAAGAAGTTATGATTGAGAGAAAACCTGAGGTAATAAAACCTGAGGTAATCAAAGAAGTTATTGAAGAAGAGCCTGAAAAAAAGAAGGAAAAAAAGAAACCTGCCAAAAAAATTGCAAAAAAGAAAAAACCAAAGGAAAAAGAGCCTGAAGTAACACTTGATGATATTGCGGAGCTGATAAAATGAATTGTCAGATATGCGAGTTAAAAAAATCAAAGGATTTGCTGTATGAAGACAAGATAGTATTTGCGCTTCTTCACCCAGAGCCGGCAGGCGCAGGGCA
>JAHWIL010000068.1 GCA_019322545.1 Candidatus Woesearchaeota archaeon | reverse complement strand
TGCTGTGGCAGCAGGCGAATCAGCGTCATTAAATTCGCTGGTCAGACCTTATACTTTGTTTGAAAGCTGCCATATAGATGATGAATTTATAGATGAGGAAGAAACCAGAATATTTAATGATATTAGATTTAAAAAAATTGAGAATGCCGGAATAATTCCAAATGGTGTTGAAGACCTTGCAGAGAGGTTATCAAAAGAAAAATACACTGTATTCAGCATTGCGCCATTAACAAATATTGCAAAATTACTGCAGGATTATCCGGATTCAGCAAAAAATATAGAAAGAATATATGTCATGGGCTGCCGTTTCTCAAGTAAAGAAAATCTAGAACACAATGTGCTACACGACCCCCTTGCAGCAAAACTTGTTTTTGAATCAGATTTGCCATTAACAATCATTCCAGGAGACCTTTGTGAAAAGTACAGAATGCCTGCAGATATGATAGATGCTCTTCAAACATCTGTCGGATTATATGTCAAAAGAATGGCAAAGAGCTTTATGGGGATTAAGACAGTAAGAGAATATGTAATTAGAACCCTCGATGAAGATGGTGCTGAGCAAATTCTTAAAAGCCCTGAATTAGAAACTCATCATAGCAGTCTATCCCAGATTTCACATCTGCCCGAGAATTTTTCATTTACCAGGCTTTCAGAATCTTCAACTTTTAGATACTTAAAACAATTATTTTTTAAATTAAAAAATGTAAATGTCAAGGATTTCTTAGAAAATCATGTTAGAATATCTTCATTTGAAGGAAAATTAAAACATGAAATAGAGAATTTACTTGAAGCAAAAAGCAGGTTAATGGTAAATCTTGACAGCTGCTATGAAGCTGTCTATAAGCCAGAGGATTATTTCAGGCAGTATCACGCACTAATTGAACATATACGCAATCCAGAATTAAAATATTCCTTTGGCAGCATAGTGGCAGATATACTGGGAAGTCTCATACTCAAGGATTTATCTGTTGCAGATGCTTATATTCCCTATTGTTTTCTGCATCCTGAAAAGCTTACAACAGAAAGAGCAACTGCTGTAGTTAAAATAGAAGACAGCAAACATGATGGCTGGAATACCTCTCTTGGAAGAACTTACTGCGTATCCGGAGATAAGCATGAGATTGTAACAGGTTTTGATTTCAGGCATTTTGAGAAATTCTTAAGAGAATACCTTAAATAAAATATTTTAAAGAATATTCATCAACATTGCATTTAGTTACAATGCCTGCAGGATAGGTTTTTCCACCTGCCTTAAAATTCCTAAGAGCAAGAACAGGCGATGTGCTGTCTTCCATCTTTTTCTTAAGGGCTTTTATTCTGCTTTCAATATCATCTCCTTCTGCATCAAAAATAGCCTCTCCTTCTATCTTAAATTGTTTTTGGCTGTCTGCTCCCAAATCCCCCAGAATTAACTCAATAGTGTGAATCTGCCCTTCACCAACTCGTATGGGTTTGCGGGAATGACCCAGACCTGCATAAAGAATTTTTCTTCGGGGCAAAGAAAGTTTCTTATATCTTTTATGAGTAGGCAATCTTACATTTTCAAGAATTATTTGTTTACTTCTGCGTAAAAGATAGCTTACTCCGGTATTAAGAGGATAGGTCACTTCTGCAATGCCAGTATTCCGGATTTTATCATCGAGCACATAACTAATTGCAATTCTTTCTGTGGTTTTCTCTTTATCTGAACTTACTACTCCCAATTCAAATCTCTCATTATCCACTGCTTCAAAAACTTTTTTCCTTCTGATTTTATCTAATAATCCCATAATCCGGTTTATATCCAAATGAATTTATATATCTTATGATTCAAATGATAATTGCATCATATAAATATTTAAAAATAAAAACAGATTATTCTCTCCTTTGAGATGGGAGAATTGGGGCATTTTAAAGGAAAAGATATTATTTCTATCAATGACTTATCAAGAGAAGAGATAGATTTTATTCTTGAAAAAGCAGATTTTATTGAGCACCTTGATTATGATACCAAATCAACACTTCTTAAAAGCAGGATAATGGCTTCCTTGTTTTTTGAGCCAAGCACACGGACAAAGGATTCTTTTAACAGCGCAATGACAAGATTAGGGGGAACAATTATTGGCTTTGACAGCGAAAAGGCGACATCTGTTAAAAAAGGGGAAACTGTATGGGACACTGCAAAGATGTATGATAGATATGCAGATGTTATTATTATGAGGCATAGCATTGACGGCGCTGCAAGAAGGGCAGCAGAAGCATCAAGTATACCTGTCATTAACGGAGGTGACGGCGCAAACCAGCATCCAACGCAGACTCTCCTTGATTTGTACACCATAAAAAAAACACAGGGCAGGATTGACAGCTTGAGCATTGCAATATGCGGAGATTTGAAATACGGCAGAACTGTTCATTCTCTTGCAATCGCATTATCCCATTATGGGTGCAGGCTTTATTTTATCGCGCCAAAAAACCTTAAGATGCCAAACTATATTCTAAGGGAATTAGCAAAAAAGAATATTGTTTTTTCAGAGCACGATGCACTTGAAGAAGTTATTCCTTCTGTTGATATTCTTTACATGACAAGAATACAGAAGGAAAGATTTCCAGATGAGGCAGAATATGAAAAAGTAAAGGGTATTTATGTTCTTAAAGCAGACATGCTGAAGAATGCAAAAGAAAATATGAAAGTCATGCATCCTCTTCCGAGGGTTGATGAAATTTCAACAGATGTTGATGAAACAAAACATGCTGTTTATTTTGAGCAGGCAGCAAACAGTATTCCAGTGAGGCAGGCATTATTATGCCTTGTTCTGGGGAGATTATAATGGACAGGCATTACAAACTTTATAAAATTGAGAATGGGATTGTGATAGACCATATTCCTAAATTTCAGGCATTAAAGGTTATCAAGGTGCTTGGTGTTGATGCAGACCATGACAGCATTGTAAGTATTGGCACAAATTTCTCAAGCAACAAGATGGGAAACAAGGATGTTGTGAAGATTGAAAACAAAGAGCTTACAGAAGAAGAGCTTAACAAGATTGCGATTGTTGCACCAACAGCATCTGTCAGCTGGATTAAAGAAGGAAAGCTTGCAAGAAAAAGCAAGGTAGAGCTTCCGGATGTTTTGAAAGGCATTGTATGCTGTGCAAATCCAAACTGCATTACAAGGCACGAAAATATCAAGACTATTTTCTATCCGGCAAAAGAAAAAGGTTCATTAAAATTAAAATGCCATTACTGCGAGAGGACTTTTGACAGAGATGATGTTGATATCAAATAATAACAAACTTTAAAAAATATGGTTGCCTGTAAGAAAAATATGCAAAAAACACTTATTAGGTTGTCTGATGAAATACTCCCAAATACAGGCATTAAAGAATGGGTTAATGATTATGGTTCTGAGAAAAGAAGAGATTATGGTCTGGAATTTCTGACTGAGGCAACTCATGGGGATACGCAGATTCCAGACACAGGAAAATATCTTCTTCCAGATTCAGTAGCTCCAGTGCATATTGAAGATACAATAGAAGAAAAGGTAATGCAAAATCCTGATATTCCAGGATATAAGAAAAAAGGAATTATTGCTGGTCGTTTGCACGGCATAAAGAAAAAATGGGAAAAAGGAAGCAAGCCATACAGTATAATTGGACTGGATGTTTTAAGAGAAAGCAATTTTCCATACAATGTTGACCTTTTAAAACCATTCTCTTATGACAGAAGTGTATCAGAGACTGACGGAATTCTGTATTCTTCCAAGTTTGTTCAGGCATTGGCATATCTTTCTGCATCAGTTATCTCAGGAGGATGTATTGACCAGCAGGGAACTGCATGCATAGAAACTCCAAGAAATCTCGGTGTTGAAAAATTATTTGAGAAACTGATGGGAGCAGCAACACCTGACAAAGAAAATCAGTCTTCCAGCTTTGTTCTGAAAAGACCATATTCAAGAATCCTGCAATTAACCGGACTCTCCAGAGGAAGGCTCGTGAATGCCAGACAAAATCAGCTTGGTCTTGATTATATAAACACGCTGAATGATTGGATAGAAAAAGTGCCCTTCTCAGCACCAGACACAGAACATGCTATTCAGGTTTTATCCAGGTTTGTTGAAGGAGTAATTGACCATAGGGCAACAGAGTCAAATTCTGGAACAGTAACAATCAGACTGCCTCGTTTTTCTGAAGAAGATACAGCAGAATATTTTTCAGATTTGTTTGTAAGGTCTTTTAAAAAGACATTTTCCGGAGTTGAATTCAATGCCGCAGCTAAAAAAGACGTTCAGGAGTATGGAGGGGAAGAGAAAATCTATTACCATACCCTCATCTTTATTCCAAAAAAGCATGTACTTAGAATAAACACTTTAAACACCGCAGACAGAATCCTGCAGCTTGTTTAAATTATACTCTAGAATTCTGGCTTGATTCTTATCGGTGTTCCATGAAAATCAGGCTCTTCCTCGCAGTTAGGACAGTAAGGAACAGACTCATACTCGCATTTTCCAGAGCCGGACATGGGAAATGGTCCGTCATGTATTGGATGGGCAACTTTTCCAAATGAGATGCCCTCACCGCAGTTTGTGCATAAAAAGCCGTCATCTGTTTTTTTATATATAATCTTGCTTCCTATTTTTCTCTCATAATATGAAAAACAAATCCAGCAGAGTGCTATCTCTGGCCTGTATGATTTCCATGGTTCTATATCTTGTACTTTAAACTCAAGTGATTCATTACAGCATTTTTTTTCAGTTTCTTCTGACATAATTATCCCCAATAAGATGTTTTTATTAGTTATATAATAATTTTTGCATCGCCATAACAATGAGATTCTGCTCTTGTTGAAAGTGGTTTTTTGACAATTTCGCTCTGCTTTGATTTTCTTAAAAGACATTCATCAGTCAAGTGAAATCAAACAAATATAGAAAGTCTAAATATCAATCGTAGGCAGAATCAGGCCGCTGACAGGACCCAATTCATGGGGACATGCATTGCAGTTCCTGTATTCTTTGCTTCCTGTTCTTGAAGGTTTCTTGCATATTTTATTCATATCAGCTCTTTCAAAGCTGTCGCACATTTCGCTTTTTGTAAGATTATCTGTTGTTCCATTGTTGTCATCAGCATGTTTCATCTTTCCTGAGATATTAATTCCAATCTCATTTATTGCTAAGTCAGCCCTTGAACTACAGGAACCATCCATTATCTTTCCTCCTGTAATAAGTGCAAGCCAGAAATTTTCCTGATATTGACCTGCAGTTCTTGCTATCTCTGTGCCGTAGCTTTCAGCAATATAAGCCATAATCAACAGATGGTCAATATGATATATTGATATGCATTTGTTGCAGACAGTTACAGTGCCTCTGCAGTCATCATGAGCAGGGCATAGTGTAATATTTTGCAAGGTAGATTCAATAGCATCGCCATTTCTTCTTGCATAAAAGCTTAGATTTTCTGCTCCATAAGGCCAAAACCATGACAGATTCCCTGAGTCTTGTGAAATAAATAAATTAAAATGATTAACAAGAGTATCAGTTATATCCGGGCCGCATAGTTTAATCTCAGCAGATTCATCTATTTCTTCTTCGCAGCCGGTGATTGCAAATGAGATACACAAAAAAATAATAACAAGAAAAATAGAATATTTTAGTTTTGTCATAAACTATCAAACAATTGTAAATATATAAAACTTCGTTAAAACTTTTTAGTAAAAAATTAGAAAAAATATAAAAACAGAGAGTTTCTGCCTGTTCTTGGGGGAAATGTTACATACTAAATTATGCGGTGTTAAACTGGAGAATCCTGCTGTTCTTGCCTCCGGCATTCTTGGTGTTTCAGGTGCTTCGCTTGCAAATGTCGCCAGCTATGGTGCAGGAGCTGTGACTTCCAAGTCTGTTTCTATTGAAGAGAGAAAAGGGCATCCATGCCCTATAATTGCTACATTTGATGCAGGAATAATAAATGCAGTTGGCTTGTCAAATCCAGGTGTTGACAAAATTATTGAGGAACTACAGCATTACAAGGAAAATTCTGATGCTCCTTTGATTGCAAGCATCTTTGCTTCAAAAACAGAGGATTTTGGTGTCTGCGCCAGAAAAATTTCTTTGGCAAAGCCGGATTTAATTGAGGCAAACATAAGCTGCCCGAATGTTGAGGCAGAGTTTGGCAAGCCATTTGCTGCTGATGTTAAGATGGCTTCTGCAGTTACAAGGCTTGTCAGGAAAAATACAAAGATTCCTGTTTTTATGAAGCTGTCTCCAAATATTCCCAATATCGGAATAATTGCCAAGGCAGTTGAGAAATCTGGTGCTGACGGCATAACTGCTATTAACACTATTGGACCTGGAATGGTCATTAATATTGAAGCAGGAAAGCCGCTATTGGCAAACAAAGTTGGAGGCATATCAGGCCCTGCAATAAAGCCAATTGCTGTAAAATGTGTTTATGATATTTATTCTGCTGTAAAAATACCCATTATCGGAACCGGAGGTGTAACCTGCGGAAGAGATGCAGTTGAGATGATTATGGCAGGAGCTTCTGCAGTTGGAATTGGCTCTGGTGTTTATTACAGGGGGATTGAGATTTTTGAAAAAATAAGCAATGAGATTACTGAATTTATGGAAGAGCATAATTACAGCAAACTAAAGGAGATGATTGGAATTGCGCATTGAACAGCCGCAAATAATTAGGATTGAGAATATTGTTGATGAAGCAAAGGAATTGAAAAGCTTTGTATTTAATTATGATTTAAAAGCCAAGCCAGGGCAATTTGTTATTGCATGGATTCCAAGAGTGGATGAAAAGCCGTTTGGTGTCTGCTTTCAGAACAAGGATAAATTTGCAATAACTGTTTCTGCAGTAGGAAAATTTACAAAAAAAATGCATAAGCTTGAAGTTGGTGATTTTATTGGAATAAGAGGCCCCTATGGAAAGGGATTTGATATCAAAGGAAAAAGGATTGTTATTGTAGGAGGAGGATACGGCACTGCGCCTCTTGCCTTTCTTGCAGATGAAGCACATAAACAGGGAATCATAGTTGATTTTATAATAGGTGCAAAAACAAAAGAGTATCTTCCGTATATTATGCGAATGAAAAAAACAGGGATAAGAACTCATATCTGCACAGATGACGGAAGCTGCGGATTTAAGGGATTTACAACAGATGTTTTGAAAAAAATTTTAAAAGAAGGTAGTGTTGACATGGTGTATGCCTGCGGTCCTGAAATAATGATGAAATTTGTCATTGATATTTGTAATGAATATCATGTTGACTGCGAGATTTCACTTGAAAGATACATGAAATGCGGATTTGGTGTCTGTGGGCAGTGTGCAGTTGACCCAACTGGCTGGCGCGTGTGCAAAGAAGGTCCTGTATTTGCAAAAGAACAGGCAAAGCAGATAACAGAGTTTGCAAGATACAAAAGAGATGCATCTGGAAAAAAGGTGAAACTATGAGCCTGCTGCTGAAGAACTGCAAACTTCTTGCACAAGGGTTGCCGGTAATCAAAAACATCTATATTGAAAATGGGATAATCAAGGGAATAGGCAGCCTTAATATTTCTGCAGATAAAATAATTGATGTGAAAGAGCATTTTGTAATTCCTGGTCTGATTGATTCTCATGTTCATTTCCGTGAGCCAGGATTAAATCACAAAGAAGACTGGAAAACCGGAAGTCACGCAGCTGCAAAAGGAGGAGTAACAACTGTTTTAGACATGCCAAACACAAAACCCCCAACATTCACATTATCTGATTTGAATAAAAAGAGGGAATTAGCCTGCAAATCTGTTGTTAATTACGGTTTTCATCTTGGCGCTTCTGCTGAAGATAATTCTGAAGATATCCTGGATGTCAGAGATATTGCTTCCACCAAAGTCTATATGAACAATACAACAGGCAATCTGCTGATTGAGGATTTAAAACTCATTAAAAAGATTTTCATGGCTTCTAAAATGATTTCAACACATGCAGAAGAAAAACAGGTTGAAGAAGCTGTTGAGATTGCAAAGAAAACAGGCAAAAGACTGTATCTGTGCCACCTGAGTTTAAAGTCTGAGGTTGATTTTTTAAAACAAAATAAAACATCAAACATTTTCTGCGAGGTTACACCTCACCATTTATTTCTAACTGATGCTGACTTTAAAAAGAAAAAAGGTTTTGCAAAGATGCTTCCAACCTTAAAGACAAAAAAAGACCAAAAAGCGCTTTGGGATGCAATTGATGAGGGAGTGATAGACACAATCGGCACAGACCATGCTCCGCATACAATTGACGAGAAAAAAGCAAAAAAATATCCTGCCGGTGTTCCTGGTGTTGAGACAATGCTTCCTTTAATGCTTGATGCAGTAAATAGAAAAAGAATAACACTGCAAAAACTGGTTGAAATGACTTCAAGAAATCCTGCAAAGATATTTGGCATTAAAAACAAAGGACTGTTAAAAGTTGGCTATGATGCAGATTTGGTTATTGTTGATATGAATATGAAAAAGAAAGTAAAAAATGAGGAATTATTGACAAAATGCAGGTGGTCACCATTCAACAATAAGATATTAAAAGGCTGGCCAATTATAACAATTGTAAACGGCAATATTGTTTTTGACAATCAGGTTTATGATATAAAAGCAAAAGAGATTTGTTTTGGAGGTGCTTAGATGAATCCAGGAGATGTTGCAAAATTACTTCTTGATATAAAAGCAGTTACACTGAATTTTGAAAAGCCGTATAAGTGGGTGTCTGGCATACTTGCCCCTATCTACTGTGACAATAGGAAGATAATTTTTCATCCAGAAGCAAGAGAAAAAATAAAAGAAGGATTTACAAAAATAATAGAAGAAAACAATATTGAATATGATGTTATTGCAGGTGTTGCAACAGGAGCAATAGCCCATGCTGCGTTTATTGCAAAGCACTTGAATAAGCCAATGATTTATATTAGAGGCAGGGCAAAAGAGCACGGCAAGCAGAACCAAATTGAAGGAGCTTCTGCTGAGGAATTAAAAGGAAAAAAAGTTCTTGTTGTTGAAGACCTCATAAGCACAGGAGGAAGTTCTGTCAGTGCTGTTGAAGCTGTCAGGGAAACAGGAGCAGTTGTTGTTGGCTGTATTGCAGTATTCACATATGAGATGGAAAAAGCAAGAAAAAGATTTGAAGAAGCAGATTGTAATCTTATTACTTTATCTAATTTCAGCACGCTTGTTGATGTTGCTGCTGATAAAGGTTACTTAAAGCCAGAAGAAAAAGAAAAGGTTCTTGAATTCAGCAAAGACCTTGCTGGCTGGGGTAAAAAAATGGGATTTGAATGAGGTATTAAAATGAATCATTATGCTGACAGGTTATTGGATGCAATTGAAAAAAAACAAAATCCTTCTGTTGTAGGTCTGGACCCTCGTTTAGAACAGGTTCCTTCTTTTATCAAGGAGGATATGATTGAAAAGCACGGCAGGACTTTTGAAGCAGCTGCTGAAAGTTTTCTTGTGTTTAACAAAAGAATAATTGATTCTGTAAAAGATATTGTTCCTGCTGTCAAGCCCCAGATTGCTTTTTATGAAAAATACATGGAGCATGGCCTGCGTGTTTTTGTTGAAACAGTCAAGTATGCAAGGAAAAAAGGCCTGGTTGTTATTGAAGACGGCAAGAGAAATGATATTGGAAGCACGGCACAGGCATATTCACAGGGGCATATTGGAAAGGTAGATATGTTTGGAGAGCCTGTATCTGCAATTGATGTTGACTGTATTACTGTAAATCCTTATCTTGGAATAGATGGGATAAAGCCGTTTATTGATGATGTAAAAGCTCATGGCAAAGGCATCTTTGTTCTGGTCAAGACATCAAATCCAAGTGCAGGTGATTTTCAGGATTTGAAGATTAATGACAAACACATGTATGAGCATGTTGCAGGCTTAGTATCTAAATGGAATGAAGATACTATCGGGAGCCGCGGATATGGCTCAGTCGGAGCTGTTGTCGGCGCAACTTATCCTCATGAAGCTGTTGCCTTAAGAAAACTAATGCCAAAATCAATATTTCTGGTTCCTGGCTATGGCGCGCAGGGAGGGGATGCATCTGGAGTTGTACCTAATTTCAATCCAGATGGTTTTGGCGCAATTGTAAATTCATCAAGAGGAATTATCTTTGCATACCAGAAAGGAAATTATCGCGAAGAGGATTTTGACAAGGCATCACAAGATGCAGCACAGGACATGAAAGACAAGATTAACATTGCCTTGAAAGAAGCAGGCAAGAGGGCGTGGTAATGATAGATGCAGAGTTACACAGGCAGCTGAACAGAGACCACATTGAAGTCCTTGAAGAAGATGTTGCTAAATTAGAAGAACAGTACAAGACAAGCAAAAAAGAAGAAGACAGGCAGCTGTTGATTAAAAATATGTATCAGCTTGCTATTGCTTACCAGGAAAAGGGAGATGATGAAAGAGCACAGGAAGTTTATGATAAGGTATATGAGATTGACCCATATGAATCAAGAATTGTTAATCTCCTGCGCAAGATGACACCAAAATAGAAGTAAGTTTTATATACCTTTTTTCTTTTTAATTTGGTATGGAGCCGTTTATCGCATATGAGCCAAAAGAGGATTCACATCTTATTCTTGAACAGGTTAGGCGTTTTTCAAAAGGAATTGTCCTTGACATGGGCACTGGCTCAGGCATACTTGCAATTGGTGCTGCAAGAAAAGCAAGGCTTGTATTTGGAGCAGATATTAACAAAAAAGCTCTTGCTGCTGCAGAACAAAATGCGCATGAAGTCGGAAATATCAGGTTTGTTTATTCTGATTTGTTTTCTTATTTCAAGAAAAACCCTGTGCTGTTTGATTTAATAATATTCAATCCGCCTTATCTTCCTGAGATAGAAGGAGAGGAAAAAGAGGTTGCAGATGCTGTTGCAGGAGGAAAGCATGGCTATGAAACACTTGCAAGATTTTTTGATGATGCAGGTGATTTCCTGAAACCAGACGGAAAAATTTTGATTTTGTTTTCTTCAATAACCCAGAGAGACAAGATTCACGAGATTTTAGAAGAGCACTGCTTTAATTTCCACAAGCTGTCTGAAAAAGAGATTCCAAATGAAACCTTGTATGTTTATCTGTGCGAAAAAAGCGATTTTCTTAATGAATTATGGGAAGAAGAGATTATGCATGTAAAGAAATTTACAAAAGGGCATCGCGGTGAGATTTACACTGCAAGATACAATGGAAAAGAGATTATTGTCAAAAAGAAACTTCCTTCTTCAAAAGCAGTTGGCAGGATTGCAAATGAGGCAAGATGGCTCAGATTTCTAAACAGATATAAAATCGGGCCAAAGATGATTATGAATGATGATGACTGGTTTGCATATAATTATGTTGATGGCGTGTTTTTTCCTGAATTTATTGAAACAGCAAAGAAAAGCGACATTAAACAGGTAATTACTGATGTTTTTCAGCAGATGAGAATTCTTGATGAAAAAGGAATTAACAAAGAAGAGATGCACAAGCCTTACAAACACATCCTAATTAAGAATAATAAGGCAACTCTGCTTGACTTTGAGAGAACTCATAAAACAGAAAAGCCGCACAATGTAACCCAGTTCTGCCAGTGCATTATAAGCAGGAATATTGCTGATATTCTGCAAAAAAAAGGATTTAAGATTGACAAAAGAAAAATGATTTCTCTGGCAAAAAGATATAAGAAAAATATGGGTGAAGAAACTTTCAAAAATATTTTATCTAATCTTGTTTAATAAGTTTTCATAATAAGATTTATATATTTATATCTCTTATTTTGCCTGATGGTCAAAGAAGAGTTTGAAGAGATTGTTTCACACTGCAGAATATGCGGCAAGAAGATGAAACTGGTAAAAAGAAAAGGGGCTTCTATAGAAGGGCTTGTCTGCCAGAAGTGCGGGAAATGGGAGACAGAAGGTGCAGGAGATTGAGTTTTGCAGACAAAGTTTATCTGCTCTGCAAAAAAATTCCAAAAGGCAGGATTTCTACATACAAATTAGTTGCAGAAAAACTTAACATAAAGGCATACAGGGCAGTTGGCAATGCCCTTAACAAGAATAAGAATAAATCTGTGCCCTGCCATCGTGTTGTTAAATCAAATGGATTTGTCGGAGGGTTTGCG
>JAHWIL010000067.1 GCA_019322545.1 Candidatus Woesearchaeota archaeon | reverse complement strand
GTATTGAAGAAAGCAAAATAACGGCTTTCTTAATCAAAAAAGGTAGTCCTGGAAAGAAAGAATTATCCAATATGTTTAATGACTTGATAGACCTTAGACTCGTTCATCTTATAAGAAAACAAGAAACTAAAAAGAAAATTACGGGCGTAAGGTTTGAAGCTTACATTTTAGATATGGGCTCTTATGCTAATCTTATTCGTCTTAGCAAAGGAATAGAAGAAATTGATATTTTTAGCAAATACGAAAGAAAAGGAGATTCCCCTTTTAGAGCCAAGGCTATTCCGTTAGAGCTTGAATATTTTCTAGCTGATATTGCCAAAACAAAATCCCCAGAAAAATAATCAATCGTACCCATAACCGCAAAACTTTTAAATGGCTTTTTCTTATATCATATAGTAGGGAAGTGTCTGACTACGCAACCGAAGGTTGTCAATGCGAACGCAAGTGAGCTCGTGGCATTTATGCCACATTTTTGATCAACCTTTTCCTAAAAGGTTGTGAGGAAAGTCCGTCCACCGCCGACGTTAAATTCGCTTGCGGATTTATGTCACGTGATGTCGCAAGATGTCAGAAAGCGTCACTCTCACAAGAGAGATGGAGAAATCCATGGCAACGGCTCAGAAACGAAACATCCCTTGATTAAGATGATTGATGGCGAAGCAGTCTGCGAAGACTGTGAGTTAACCCGATGATGATGTCAAGGGGAGTGGTTAAACGGCGAGTCCTGGCTGGTGCAAGCCCATAAGGGCGCTTAGTAAAATGTCAGAAATGCTGTTCGCATAAACGAAGCATAACAGAAGACGGCTTATGCTTCCCTACAAACTTTATTAAAAGTGAAATTATGGCAGATAAGATTTCAATGCCTTCATCTGGAGGCGGACTGGTAAGGTATTTTGATGAATTTAAAAGCAAGGTAAGTTTCAGACCAGGCAATATTGTTGTTCTTGCAATTATAATCATTATAATCATGATTCTTCTTCACATATATGGCAATAGTTTATTAGGGATATAAAATGTTTCCAGGAATGAACCCACGGAAAATGCAGCAGGCAATGAAAAAGATGGGCATTAAGCAGGAAGAAATAGATGCAATTGAAGTCATAATCAGAACACCTGATAAAGATTTGGTTATAACAGAGCCGAGTGTTTCAAAAGTTAATATGATGGGAAATGAGTCATTCCAGATTTCCGGTAATGTGCAGGAGAGAGAAAGAGAGGCTGAGATTTCTGAAGAAGACATTAAAACTGTCATGGAGCAGGCAAATGTCGGAAAAGAGGAAGCTGAAAAAGCAATAAAAGAAGCAGACGGTGATTTGGCTAAAGCAATTATGGAATTAGCCAAGGAATAAACTTTTTATATTTCTGAAATATATCTTGATTTAATGGACAATTACAAAATATCTATGGAAAAAGCAAGAAAGAATTTTCATATAGCTGACCATATGCTTTCTGTAACATATCCCCTTATTAAAGACACAAAGCTTCTTCTTGCAATAATAGAAAATATTTTTCTTTCAATGACAAATGCAATGGCTGCTGTACTAAGCCTTGAAAGAACATACAAAAGAGTCCCTTCTTTCAGCGAGACATTTGAAGGCAAGATGAATGTTTTCAGGGAAAAAATTGCAGACCAGCATGGCGTTAACAGGGAATTTATAACAAACATGCAGGAGATAAAAAGTATAATCCTGGAGCACAAGAAAAGCCAGATGGAATTTGCAAGAAAAGGGAGATTTGTGATATGCTCTGATAATTACCGATTAAGAACTCTCGGCATTCCTGAGATAAAAATTTATCTTTCCAAAGCAAAACTATTTATACAGGAGATGGATAATATAATAAAGAAGAATGAAGGATTATCTAAATAGGCTTAAGAATGAAATAAAAAGAGTTGACCACTTATTCTTTGTAAGCTTAAAATACACGAGAACAGTTGATGTACTTAGAAATGTTGTAGAAAGGATGATAAGTGCATTTGACGAGGGGATTGCGGCTCTTCTTGAGAATGCAGTCAGGAAAAAGAAGATAAAGCAATCTGAGATTCAGCATGCACCAAGAATGAAATTGAACATGGTCAAGGAGCTTTATTCATCAGATGACAGGATTCTTGAATTCATGGATTTTTATCTTAACCTGAGAAAAATAATTCAGGCAAGATATACAAAACAGAGGGAGCACAGGCGCCATGTTACAATGACTGCTGAGATAGAACCCCAGGAGTTTCTTGAAGTTAATATTGATTTGTTAAGCGAATACCATAAAACAACAAAGGAATTTCTTGAATACCTGGAGGGAATACTATTATGACCAGATTTATTGCAGTACTCTCTGGAAAAGGAGGTGTTGGAAAAACAACAACTTCTATTAATCTCGGGACTGCATTGAAAAAACTCGGAAAAGATGTAACTATTGTAGATACAAATTTTACAACTCCTGATGTTGGGCTTAATCTTGGTATTTCAAGACCTTCTGCAACAATAAATGATGTTTTTGACAGAGAAAAAACTATTTCAGATGCAACATATTCCCATGAATCAGGCATACAGATTATACCTGCAGATATAAGCATAAATGCAATACAAGACTTAAACCTGAAACACATGAAACATGTTTTCAAACAGCTCCAGGGGACAACTGAGATTGTTATAATTGATTCATCTGCAGGGCTTGGCATTGAAACCCAGTCAATGATGGAGTTTGCTGATGAAATTCTTGTTGTGACAAATCCGGATTTAACATCAGTTACAAATGCGCTCAAGACAATAAAAGTCGCAGAGGGAAAAGAGAAGACGGTGATTGGAGTTGTTCTCAATAAAGCAAGGAAAGATAATATTGAGATGTCTGTAGAAGATGTTGAATCCATGCTTGACATGCCTGTTATTGGAATAATTCCTGAACATGATGATGTGAGGAAGGCGCAAAAAGAGAGGCATCCTGTTGTTTTTTTAAAGCCTGATTCAAATGCTTCTGTTGGATTCAGAAATCTTGCTGCAAAAATAATCGGGGAAGAGCCGGAAGCTATTAATAGAAAAGGAAATTTTATTATATCATTACTTAAAAAGATGGGTTTAGTATGAAAGAGAGAACATTGAAAAAAAGAGGATGGTCTGAGGAAGACATCAGAAAGGCAAAGTCAATTATAAAAGCAGGGCGCAGGCATGACAAAAGCGCCTCTATTGTAAATACAAACAGAGTTCTTTTCTGGACAGGGTTTATCATTGTTATCATGGGCAATCTGCTGATTTCAATGTTTCTTATACCATTTCTTATCATGCTCAGTGAGTATGAAATTAACCTTGTGATTATTGCGCTGGGGCTTATGTTCGGCCTGCTGTTTAATTTTATAATCTCAAACATAGAATATCTTTCAAAAAAACATCATTATGCTGCATTTGTAATAATCCCGGCAACTGCACTAATTAATTTCTTTTTAATTACACGATTTTCAAATTCATTTGGAGAGCTTCTTGGAGTTGGAATAAAGCAGAATCCTTATATTATCAGCCTTGTTTATGCTGCTGCATTTATCTTTCCATTCTTAATTGGTTTGATTCTGAAAAGAATGAGAGCGTAACATTTATAAGCAAAGTTATCTGTTTTTTTCTTATGGCGGTAGTAGTTTAATGGTAGAATTCAGGACTGTGGCACTGAGAATCAAAGATTCTCCCTGCAGAAATCCTGGGGCGCGAGTTCGATTCTCGCCTACCGCCCTTCTATACT
>JAHWIL010000066.1 GCA_019322545.1 Candidatus Woesearchaeota archaeon | reverse complement strand
TTTAATTCATTAGAAAAATATTTTTTAGAAAAAAGCTTTAACATTTCAGAATGATATTTTTTCAGGTTTTTGACAGTAACTTCATCATTATCAGACATTAAAATTAAATTATAATTGCCATGAAGTTTTTTAACAAGTGCTATCACTTCTTTATTTGGTATTATCGCCTTTTTGAAAACAGCTTCCATTTCTTTTTCTGTAATCTTTATAGCAAATTTAAGGTTTACAAGATGAACAAATTTTTTAAAAGATATCTCTCCTTCATTCATTTGAACTATCAGTTTGTCAAACTCAGGATAAATTTCTTCAACTGAGATTGGTCTTTCTTTTGAAAGTACTTTGAGTATGGCCGGAGTATATCTTCCAACAGTAAGCACTCCTCCCCAGTCAAATATCAATGTCTTTATCATCTTATCAAAATAGCAGGTTTTGCAGGCAGAGAATTCTTTGCTTTTTGTTCTTTTGATTTTTCTGCAGCAGTTATCTCAACTGTTGTGTTAAACTCTTTTTCAAGGTATTTCCGAATAGAATTTAGGGTAGCCAGCTCGTCATCCTGCGAAGTAACTGTCTCTGGAATCTTTGTCCTGTCTTTTACCATCCTTGGAACAAGCCCGGAAATCTCCTTTCCATGCTCCTTGACTAATGTTTTTTTAATCAAAGTCCCGATATCAAAAGTTTTCTGAATCTCTTTCTGTAGTTTTTTCATAAAATCATATTTCCATTTCTCTGCAACAAATAAATTAATCTTTTTTGGATTTTTAATCTTCACAAATCGTATAACTGACTTGATGTCAGAGATTATCTGATGTATGAGAATCTCATTTGCTTCTGCCCGTTTGTCAATCTTTTTTTCATCATAGCTTGGCCATGCAGCAACAGAAGCAAATCCCTCTCCTTTCAGCTTGTGCCACATCTCCTCTGCAATATGCGGTGCAAATGGAGAAATCATTAGTGTTAATTTTTTAAGAATGTTTGTGTAAATCTTTTTATTAACTTTACTTTCTTTATATCTGTAAACAACATTTACAAACTCCATCAATGTTCCGATGGCAAGACTGAATTTATAGTCACTGACCAGAATTGTAATCTTCTTTATTGTTCCATGCATCTTGCTTGACATATTCTTGTCTGCATTTGAAATCTCGCTATGATATTTCGGTTTTTCTTCAGCAAGATTATAAGTCCTCTTTAAGAATTTATATGCTCCCTCAATACCTTTGTCAGACCATTCAAGCTCTTTTTCAGGAAGCGAAACAAATAAGATAAACAATCTGGCAGTGTCTGCTCCGAACTTTTCTGTAATTTTCTTTGGGTCCACAATATTTCCCTTGCTCTTTGACATCACTTCGCCGTCTTTCAGGACCATTCCCTGGCATAATAGTCTTGAGAACGGCTCGTCAAAATCAATCAGCTTCAAATCCCTGAAAACCTTTATGAAAAATCTTGAATAAAGAAGATGCATTATTGCGTGCTCAATTCCTCCAATATACTGGTCAACAGGCATCCAGAACTTTACTTTTTTCTTGTCAAAAACCTTGTTGATTCCCGGACTGCAGTATCTGAGAAAATACCAGCTTGAATCAAAGAATGTATCCATTGTGTCTGTTTCTCTTCTTGCTTCCCCTCTACATTTTGGACATTTTGTGTTTACAAATGATTTAACAGAAGCAAGAGGGTTTCCTACGCCAGTGAATTTTACTTTTTTTGGAAGTTTTACAGGAAGCTCTTTTTCAGGAACAGGGATTGTTCCGCATTTTTTACAGTAGGTTATTGGAATAGGGGTTCCCCAGTAACGCTGGCGTGAGATTAGCCAGTCGCGGAGTTTATAGTGCACTGCTCTTTTAGCCCATTTGTTTTTTACAAGCCATTCTGCCATCAAAGGCAAAGTTTTTCTATTATGCTTTCCTGAAAATTTTCCAGAATCAAATAAAATTCCATCTGAAGTGTAAGCTTCTTTGGCTTTTTTAGCGTCAACAGATTTTCCATCAGGAGATATCACAAATTTTAACGGGATTTTGTATTTTTGCGCAAATTCAAAATCTCTCTGGTCATGAGCATCTGCCATTACTATTCCTGTTCCATAATCCATCAATACAAAATTTGCTGTGTAGATTGGAATTTTTTCATTGTTAACCGGGTTTATCGCATATTTTCCAAGAAAGCATCCTATCTTATCTTTTCCTTCAGGAGTTGTCCTTTCAATAATGGATTGTTTTTTGATTATCCTGGCTGCTTTTTCAAATTCTTTTTCATATTTTGTTCCCTTAACAAGCTCTTTTGCAAGAGGATGTTCAGGCGCAAGAAGAATAAAAGTCACGCTGAAAATTGTATCGCATCTTGTTGTGAAAGCTGGAAGAACTGTTTTGCTTTCTTCAACTTTGAATAGGATGTCTGTCCCCTGGCTTTTTCCAATCCAGTTTTTCTGCATTGTTTTTACTCTTTCAGGCCAGTGCTCCAGTTTGTCAATATCCCTGAGAAGTTCATCAGCATATTCTGTTATTTTCAAAAACCATTGCTCCAATTCATTTTCAATAACTTCAGAGCTACATCTCCAACATTTGCCGTCTTCAACCTGTTCATTTGCAAGAACTGTTTTACAGCCTGGACACCAGTTTACAATGGATTTTTTCTTGTATGCCAGACCTTTTTTCAAAAACTGGAGAAATATCCACTGATTCCATTTGTAATATTCTTCATCACATGTTGCAAAAGACCTTGTCCAGTCATAACTGAGTCCAAGTGTTTTCTGCTGTGACATCATGAGTTTAATATTATTTCTGGTCCATTTTTCAGGGTCAACTTTATTTTTGATTGCAGCATTTTCAGCAGGCAGGCCAAAGGCATCATACCCCATTGGGTACAAAACATTAAATCCCTGCATCCTCTTAAACCGCGCAATAACATCTCCTATTGCATAATTGCGGACATGCCCCATGTGCAATCCAGAGCCAGAAGGATATGGAAACATCTCAAGGCAGTAAAACTTTTTCCCAGAAGTTTCTTTTGTTCTTTTTACCTCAAAGACCTTGTGTTTTTCCCACTTTTTCTGCCATTTTTCAGTAAGTTTATTGAAGTCTGCCATACTTAAAAAAAGAAAGAAATAGTATTTAAAACTTGTTGAATTTAGGCTCTTAGCAGTTCTTCTTGCCTGAG
>JAHWIL010000065.1 GCA_019322545.1 Candidatus Woesearchaeota archaeon | reverse complement strand
CAATCTGCTCCTCGCTCTGGCTAATTATTTTCTGGGCTTCAGCTATCTCTTTCTTGTCTTCTTCCTGAAGTTCTTTTAGTTTTTTTATTCGTTCTTCAGGAGAAAGTTTCTTTAATTCTTTGATATCTTTCTCAGCCATCTTACCACATTATCATGCCATGTGACTTTTTAAAGTTTTTGAAGCACAAGAACAAGTCTGCTTTTGCAGCTCCTTTTGCTTTTTTCATGTCCTGCTTAAGATCATATTTTGGCATTTTTATTTTTTCTTCTTTTTTTTCTTTTGCTTTTGGTCCGAGAAACTCTGCCTTGAATCTGTCAACAAAACTCGGCTTTTTCTTTTCCTCAGAAATTGCAGATGTTTCTGCTTCTGTGAGGTATTTCTCAAGCTCCTCTCCAAGAGACTCCATTGCTGCTTTTACTGATTCTGATATTGATTTCATCAGCTCAAAATCCTGCTTTTTTTTCACATTAAGGTAGTTTTCAATGTCTTTATCTGTCCAGGAATATGCCCTTATATTCATCTCCATCTTTCCGACATGAATAGGTCCCCTCTGGTATCCTTCCTGCTGGTAGCTCATGCTCGGCTGTGTTCTGAACATAAAATGCGCAAGTATGCATGATTTGTGGTGTTTTGTGCCTGGATTTCTTGAGGCAAGCAGTTCAATCTCAATCATAGAGCCTTCAAAAGCAGAGACAATGTCAGGAGTGAGAATCTTTTCCTCGTCAAGAGTCATTCTTCTTATATGCCTCAGGTAAGGCCTTATCCAGACAAGATACATCTTGATAACCTCATAATGCTGTTTCAGGTATTTTAATGTGAATATTCTTCTTGTGTGAAGTTCTTTGAATGTTTTTTCCTTCCATACAGCAAAGGTCTTTAGTTTTCTTTTCAGAACATTCTTGACTGATTTATTGAAATCACCGCGCTCAGTTTCAACAACCCTGTCAACATCTTCTGATTTTCTTGGGTGTGTTGAAAAAAACAAATCTGGAAGGGAAGTAAACTGCACCTCTCTTGACATGCCGTAAACAGATGAAGGGTTTTTTGTTCCTCCTTCAACCATGTCAATCCATATTCCTTTTAAAACAATTTCAGATGCCTCTTCTCCTGCCATGCTTTTGCCGTAATACTCCAGGCGCTCGTCAATTATCCTAAGCTCACGAACCAGCTGGAACAAGTCCTTTACCATCTTGCCGATTGTTGCAAGAAACTGAGTCACCTTGTCCTGCTGAAGCCCCAGTCTTTGCTGTGAAACCCCAAAAAATGCGCTGTTTTCAGCAGCTGCAAAGATATCCTGTGTTTTCTTGACATCAATATATCCCAAATCGCGCAGATAATGAAGCATCCAAAAATAACATTCTTCAATTGAAAGATTCGGCACTTCCCATACAATCCTGAATTTCTTGAGTGACTGCGGCCATGGAAGATAAGCCCAGTTATCTTTCTGCTCTTCCCAGAGCTCTGGAGTAAATCCTGCTTTCTTAAGAACATCTATCTCAGACATACCGCACCTCTTTGCATATATTAAAAATTATATCCGGCTTTTTATATATTTCGGTTAAATTTATAAATAATATACCTATTTTCTGTCTATAATGGCAGAATTCAAGCTAAATATTGCAGATGCAAAAACAGGAAAGTGCATGCAAAAGATAATTGCAGACCTGCTTGCAGGAAAATTAATAGGATTAAAGATAGGCAGTGCTGTAAAAGGAGATGACATAGGCATTGCAGGATATGAATTCCAGATAACTGGCGGCTCTGACAAATGCGGATTTCCAATGAGGAAGGGGATATCCAGCGAAAGAAAGAGAATTCTGATAAAAAAAGGAACTGGTTTCAGAAGCGGAAGAAAAGGAATGAAAAAACGAAAAACAATCTGCGGAGAAACAATTAATGCAAAAATATCCCAGATAAATCTCAAAATCACAAAACATGGAAAAGAAAATCTCTTTAAGAAAGAAGGAGAAGAAAAACCTGCTCCAAAAGAAGCTCCTAAAATAGAAAAAAAAGAAGAGCCAAAGGAAAAAGAAAAACCAAAACAAGAAGCTAAGCCTGAGGAGAAAAAAGAGGAAAAACCTAAATGAACATAAAGGCATTTTTCAAAAATTTTACATCAAAAATCCAGGAACTCCCAAAAAACATGCAGGTTGCTTATGGAGCAATCACTCTCGGAGTTATACTAATACTGCTCGCATTGATTATTTGGTGAGGTGGTTATTTTAACTAAAACAGCGCAACCAGAAGTAAATATTGGTTTAATCGGTCATGTTGACCACGGAAAAACAACACTAGTCAAGGCTCTTTCTGGAATCTGGACAGATACTCATTCAGAAGAACTCAGGAGAGGAATCACAATAAGATTAGGTTATGCTGATGCAGTATTCTACAAGTGCGAGAAATGCAAATCATATGGAATAAAAGAAAAATGCAAGTGCGGGGGAAATGCAAAAAGGATAAGGAAAGTCAGCTTTGTTGATGCACCCGGTCACGAGTCGCTTATGGCAACAATGCTTTCAGGAGCTGCGATTATGGATGGAGCACTGCTTCTTGTTGCTGCAAATGAATCCTGTCCTCAGCCCCAGACAAGAGAGCATCTGATGGCTCTGAAAATTTCAGGAATAAAAAACATAGTAGTTATACAAAACAAGATTGACACTGTAAACAAGACAAAAGCAGTTAAAAATTACCGCCAGATAAAGGCATTTCTAAAAGAAACAGATTTTAAAGACGCTCCAATAATCCCCTTATCTGCACAGCAGGGTGTAAATATAGATGTTCTTATTGAAGCAGTGGAAAAATATATTCCAACTCCAAAGAGAAATCCAAAAGCAGACCCAATTATGTTTGTTGCCCGCTCATTTGATATCAACAAGCCAGGAACAGCTCCGGAAGATTTGCTGGGTGGTGTTCTTGGAGGTTCAATAAAGCAAGGAGTCCTGAAAACAGGACAGGAAATAGAAATAAAGCCGGGAATCAGCATTGAGGAAAAAAAGGAAAAAATCTGGAAGCCGGTAAAAACAAAAATTGCTGATTTAAAAACAGGAGGAATATCAGTAAAAGAAGCAGGTCCTGGAGGGAATATAGGCGTAATGACATCACTTGACCCTTCAATTGTAAAATCTGATTCGCTTGCAGGCTCTGTTGCAGGAATTCCAGGAAAACTTCCGCCTGTCTGGCATGAGCTGGTCCTTGAAACAAATTTACTGGAAAGAGTGGTGGGTGTAACAGCAGACCTGAAAGTTGAAAAAATCAAAATACATGAGGCATTGATGCTTAATGTAAGCTCTTCTGCAACTGTGGGTGTTGTGACAAGCGCATCAGACAAAAAAATAAAATGCAGGCTAAAACTCCCAATCTGCGCAGAGCTAAATTCAAGAGTTACAATCTCAAGAATGATTGCAAACAGGTTTAGATTGATTGGCTATGGTTTGATAATAGAGAAGTGATTATTTCTTAACAGATTATACAGGTTTCCTATCTCAAATTTCTTTTGTTTCAGAAGTTCTACTCCCCTACTAAGGCGAGGGAGTAGAACTTCGGTTTGAGCAGAAGCATTAATTATCTTCTTCTTTTCTTCTTAAACATCTGCAAAATTTCCTTTGTGGTAGTGCTCTGTTCTGCCTTCTTATCTTCCCGCAGTCTTTTGAATCTTGGAAACCTAAGTGCAAGCCCTCTTCCTTCTGAAAAAGAAACAGCATGCACAGAGCTCTCTGTTATCTCAGCACCAAGAACCTCTACAACAACCTCTGGGTTAAACCAAACATCTACTTTTATCCGCGACCTTACTCTTGCTGGCTTGTGTGAAATCCTGTATTTTGCAAATTTTTTCTTCAAATCAGCAAGCATCTTGTCGGTAAAACCGCTTCCAAGTTTGCAGAATGTCTCAAACATATCATCTTTTTTATTGTAGGCAGCGCACAGCAGAGCGCCGTATGTTCCTGCTCTTTTTCCTCTTCCGTAAAATGCTCCGACAACAGTTAAATCAAATGTATCTGCAAGTTTCTCTGTATATTCCGGCTTCCATTTTATCCAGAACCATCCCCTTTTTCCTGGCTGGTAAATAGATTCCTTTGCCATGTTTTTTATGATAACTCCTTCTTCTCCCCTTTTGACTGCTTTTTCAAAAGATTTCTCAATGCAATTCACATCCCTGCAGACAGTTCTCAAAACCATCTTCAGCCTGCTTGTCTGTCTTTTAACAATCTTTCTAAGCATTTTGTGCCTTTCAGAATACGGCTTCTTAAGATATGATTTGTTGTTAAGGTAAAGCAAATCAAACAGAAAAATGCATGCAGGAATTTTTTTGATATATTCTTCAACATGATATTTTCTTCTTCTCTGCATCAAAACCTGAAAAGGGAGGAGTTTTCCACTGCTGTCAACTGCAACAACCTCTCCTTCAATAATAAACTGCCTTGCCTTAATCTGTTTTT
>JAHWIL010000064.1 GCA_019322545.1 Candidatus Woesearchaeota archaeon | reverse complement strand
TCAAATACGGTTCAGGGCTGCTTCATGAAGGATTTGGATGGTCTGCAGGAATAGGAACATCATTAATAGAAAAAAGAGGAGTGATAGGGCCTATTGGCTCTGCAACAAGATTATATAACTTCAATGATTTTTTTATTGCAAAATCCCAGAATATGATAAATAACCCTGTTGGAATAGGGATAATATTGTCCCTACTCATTACTCTGGGAATAATTTTTCTTGCTTTAAATTATAAAACCATCAAGACCAACAACCAGTATAAACTCATTACTTTGTTATGGTTTTTGTTTACTTTCCTTGGGTTATTTGGAGGAACTTTGCTTCCAGTAGCACTTATCTCTTTTAGATTTTGGATGCTTCTTGCAATTCCTGCATCTATACTTGCAAGTGAGGCCATCTGGCTTTTATTTGCTGTAGGCAAATCAATTAAAATTAAAAAATGGATGATTCTAATTGCACTTATTGTTCTTATATGGTTTACTTCAGGACAGCAAAAGTTTGCTGTTAATACTGCCCAATGGGGCCCAGGAGGATGGCTTGCGCCTGCTCCAGGAGGATTGAATTCATTTTTATGGATGAAAGAAAATTTTCCAATAGACACGCCCGTTTTTGTTTATTCAATTTCCCTTGGAGTAGAGATGATTGGCTTTAATCTATATTCATGCGAATGGTGCACTGAAGTCATTGAATTTAAAAAAGAAGTTCCTAATACTCCTGTTGAAGAAACTCATGAATGGCTGAAAAATCAGGGTTATAGTTATGCAATGATTGATGAATATTATGCAGAGAAAAATGGTTTAAATGAAACTATTAAAATGATGGATGATATGATCTCATCAAACAAGTTTACATTAATATATCAGCCGCAATATAATGGACAAAAATTATTCTCATTTGTTTTTAGGATTAATTAATGTATTAAAATCTGATTTGATTAACAATGGAAAAATACTATAAAATAACAAGGCAAATAGGCTTTAATTATATCAGCATGTTTTTTATTTTTGTGCTGTCTCCTATATTGATATACACCCTTACAAGAAACCTCTCTATCCAAGACTTCGGAATTTATTCCCTTATAGCTATTGCTGCCGAGATGATTATAATCTTTCTTGATTTTGGAATGTCTCAGTTTATAATGACTAGACTTCCAGGAACAACCAGGAAGAATAAAGTTTTCCATTTTGGAACTTTATATTTTTTCAATGTATTTTTATTTGTTGCAATACTGGCTGTATCATTAATAATAAGATTATTTTTCTTTGATTTTGGAAAATATATCCTGTCTTTATTTGGGCTTGGTTCTTATTATGGCGTTATCTTAATCATGATTTTTATCATAATTATTGGAATTTTCATAAGGCTTAATTCTGCCTATCTTGTAGCAAACAAAAAATTAGAATTTCAAAGCTTCATTGAATTTATGAACAAAGGATCATGGATTTTGCTTCTCATTGCTTTTTTATTTCTTGTGAAAGAGATTACCATCATCAGTGTTTTTATTATATGGCTTATCGGCGTTTTAATAACTTTTATAATTGGATTTTTGGCAATAAAAAAAGATTTATTTTATTTCATAAAAATATCCCGGCACTTCATTTCCAGCAAAATAATCAAAAAAATAATTTTCTTTGGGTTTCCTTTGATATTCTTTCATATAGGCGCATATGTTCTTGCCATTAGCGATAGATATATGCTTAGTTATTTTTTTGGCAATACAACAGTTGGATATTATTCTGTAGCTTATTCTGTAACATCAATTATACTTTCTATTGGAGCCCTTATTTCAGCAGTATTTTATCCTTATATAGCTGAGATGTGGAACCAAAAGAAAAGCTATTTTCTGCTTTTCAATGCTTCGCTGAAATATGGCTTTATCATAATAATTCCTTCTATTGTTGGACTTTTTGTATTAAGGAAACAGATTATTACCTTGATTTCCGGAATTCCCTACCTTCCTTCAGTATCAGTTATACCTTTCTTGGTGCTGTTTCCTCTTTTTGCATTTTTTACTTATGTATGCTACCAGATTCTGCTTTTGAGAAACAAAACAAAACTAATTGCCGTAATATATATCTGTGCAGCTATTTTTAATATCACATTTAATTTTATATTAATTCCGAGATACAGCATGGCTGGAGCAGCAATAGCAACCCTGGCAAGCTACTTTTTGACATTTTTAGCACTCTTCTTGATAAATAAGAAGTTTATAAAACTCGATTTTACATTTTTAAGATTTGGAAGAATAATCTTTGCTTCAATATCAATGGGATTGCTGATATTCTGGCTGAATCCTCAAGTATTTATTACAAAAATAGTGACTATTATCTTAAGCGCGTTATTTTATTTTATTTTATTATTTGCCACAAGGACTTTTGTCAAAAGTGAAAAAAGAATCCTATCCAAACTTTTAAAAGGAGGACGATTGCTGAGAATAACATAAGTGTGGGTGTGTCCCAAGAGTCCATTGTCTTAAGGTCAAAACTTTTTCTAAATCAACATCAAGTTCGTTGCGAGGGGGTACTCCCTTCAGGAACGCAGAACAATTTAACAAACATCAAAAGTTTTGAAGGTCATAGAAATCAAAGATTTCTAGGACACTTGAAAATAAGTAATTATTTTCAATTGCAATGGAAATCGAGCAAAGCGAGAGTTGGGACACTCCTATAAATGTGGAAAAATTTAAATAAGAACTTGGCGTTGAATAATTTTAAAGATGAATCTTAATTTGAAGCCAGCATCTGAAGGTGGGGAGCCAATAAGGAAGAAACCTCTGCCTTATGGAATGCATTGGATAGAACAGGATGATATTGGTGGTGTATTGGATACTTTAAAGACCGGATGGCTGACAACAGGACCAAAAGTACTAGAATTTGAAGAAGCATTTAAAAATTATGTCGGAAGCAAACATGCCATTGCCCTTAATTCAGCAACTGCAGCCTTGCATATCTCATTAGCAGCAATTGGAATTAAACCAGGAGATGAAGTGATTACAACTCCTTTAACTTTCTGCGCAACTTCAAATGCAGCATTATATCTGGGTGCAAAACCTGTTTTTGCTGATATTAAGCCAGATACCCTTAATATTAACCCTGCAAAAATAGAAGAAAAAATCACTGAAAAAACAAAAGCAATAATTCTAATGCATTATGCAGGACAGCCATGCGACATGGATGAGATATATGAGATTTCAAAAAAATATAATCTTACTGTTATTGAAGACGCTTCTCATGCAGTGTGGGCAAGGTATAAGGGAAAAAATATCGGCGGCTTGGAAAACTCAAAGACAACATGTTTTAGTTTTCATCCTGTAAAAAATATGACAACTGCCGAAGGAGGGATTATAACTACTAATGATGATGAGATTGCCAAAAGAGCATTTATGCTAAGACTCCATGGAATTGCAAAAGATGCATGGAAAAGAAAATCAGGCGCAAAGGTCTCTGCAAAATATGAAATGGTTGATTTGGGATTTAAATATAATATGTCAGATATTCAGGCATCTCTTGGCATTACGCAATTAAAAAAACTTGATAGATATGAGCAATTAAGAACAAAAATAGCTGAATATTATAATAAAGAACTCAAAGATATTCCAGGGATTGAACTTGTCAAATGCAAAGGCGATGTAAGGCATGCATACCATCTTTATGTGATTAAAATAAATCCTGAGGAATTAAAGATTAATAGAGATAAATTTATTGAAGCTCTGAATGCTGAAAATATTGGAACCAGCATACATTATGGTTTAGTATACTCCCATCCTTTTTACCAGTCATTAGGATATGAAAAGG
>JAHWIL010000063.1 GCA_019322545.1 Candidatus Woesearchaeota archaeon | reverse complement strand
CACCGATTGCTCCTTCATAGCTTATATCCAGCAGCGGATTGCTCAATGCTCCTTTTACTGCTTCATCAACCCTGTTATTTGTATCAGAGCTTCCTACTCCAATTGCTGCTACTCCGCCATTTGTCATTATTGCCTTTACATCTGCATAGTCAAGATTAACCAGACTGGGAACTGCTATTGTTTCAACAATGCCTTTTATCATTGTTGATATTAGTTCATTTGCAACTGCAAATGCCTGCCTTATCGGCAGAGTGCCTGCAATATTAACCAGCCGGTTATGATCAATTACAATAACAGTATCAGAGACCTGCCTGAACTGCTGCAAACCAAATTCAGCTTTGTCAACACGAGCCCTTTCAATATTGAAAGGCATTGTAACTGTTCCAATTACTATTGCTCCAGCATCTTTTGCAACCTGAGCAACAACAGGTGCTGCACCTGTTCCGGTTCCGCCGCCCATACCTGCGCATACAAAGACCATATCTGATTTTATAATGTGGTCTTTTATTTCCTGTATGGATTCCTGTGCTGCTTCTGCTCCTTTTTCAGGAAAGCCACCGCAGCCAAGACCGCGGGTTACTTCTTTTCCAATTATAAATTTGGCATCTGCATCTGTGATATCAAGATGCTGTTTATCTGTGTTAACTGCCAGTATTTCAGCACCGCGAATGCCTTTGTTATACAGCCAGCCAACCATATTATTTCCTGCTCCGCCAACACCAATAACTTTGATATTAGCGTGCCCTACTTTTATGTCTAGTTCTTGTTTTGCGTTTTTCATTGCATTTTCAACGATAAAGTCCATTTTTATATCCCCCTTTGTTTCAATTTTTGTATATTGGTAAAGTTCAAACCCCCTCACTAAACAAAAAGTTTATATATGGGTTTTACTTACTACCCTTTTAGAAGAAGTTTACGCCAAAACTTTTTCAACTATTTAACGCCAAAGTTAAGAAAATACACGCACTTGAGTTTTCCGCCAAAAAAACTCACTTATTCTTAATTTATATAACAAACATATATTTAAAGATTTCTGTTGTATAGAATATAGTTAGATTTAAAAATGCCTGAATTTACTGGTTTTCTATGACATTATACATGATTGGCATAGGGCTCAGCGACGAGAAAGATATCTCAGTCAAAGGGCTGGAGGCAGTTAAGAAATGTGAAAGGATTTTTTTAGAGAGTTATACCTCTGTACTCTCAGTTCCTGTTTCAAAGCTGGAGAAGTTTTACAACAAAAAGATAATTCCAGCAGACAGAGATATGGTTGAAAAGAATTCAGACAAAATCCTTTCAAAAAAAGACACTGCCTTCCTGATTATTGGTGATGTTTTTTCTGCAACAACTCATGTTGATTTAATGCAGAGAGCAAAAGAAAAAGGTATTGAAGTAAAAATCATCCATGGCGCCTCTGTTGTTTCTGCAATAGGAGTTACAGGACTAGAGGTTTACAAGTTCGGCAAAATCACTTCAATTCCATTTGAAAATAAGAATGTAAAAACTCCTGTAGAAGTTTTAAAAGAAAACCAGAAAGCTGGACTGCATACATTGTTTTTGCTGGATTTAAGACCGAATGAAGATAAATTTTTGACAATAGCAGATGCTGCTGATTATCTGATTAAAAATGGAGTAAAAGAAAATACTTTTGCTGTTGGATGCGCAAGAGTGGGTTCTGAAAAGCAGGTTATAAAATACAGAAGATTGATTGATTTGAAAAAAGAAAATTTTGGAAAACCGCCTTATTGCTTAATAATTCCAGGAAAACTGCATTTTATAGAAGAGGAAATGCTCAATCAATCATGACATGCCCCTTCCATGCATTGGCATACAAAGTTCTGATTCTGATATGTATTTTCTTCGCAGTAATATTCAATTAAATGGTGTCCTCTAATACAGGTGTCGCTGAATTCAAATTCCTGCCCATTCGATATTCCTGTAACTGTTCCTGCAGTTCTCTCATTGATTCCATTATCTGAATCAAAACATACATCTTCAGCAGGTTCTTCTGCCTGTTCAGATAATGGTTTAATAGCTGTTCCTGTTACTGCATCTGTCCCTGTTTGCGCGCAGCCAGCCAGTACTAATCCTGATACAAGAATTGCTATCAATAACAGGTATCTCATTTTATAGGGGTTAAATATCATGAAGTATAAATATCTTTTTATTGACAGCATATTGTTAAGTAAGCAGGAGCTGATTCAAATAAAAAGATTAAATCTTTTTCTTGAATTCTCCTCGATAAGGAGAGAAAAATAGTAACATTTGGCTGCATTTTTATAGAAATATTTATAAATATAATATATATTAATTTTTATGATATGGATATGTATATATTAATTTTTACGGCATATCGATAACCTGAAACAAATCTACAAAAAAAAAGAGGTGAGGATTAAGAAATGTAAGATGGAAAATCTAGATAACAAAGAAAACAATAAACAGGAAGAAAAAATAAGCGTATCATTAAAAAAAAGCACTATTGAGCTCCTTGATAAAGTAGCAAAAAAGAAAGTAAAGCAGGGTATTAAAGATGGTTCTTTTGATATAATTAATTTAATAAGAAGCAAGAGAGGCAGGGGAATCTCTTATGACAGCCAAATAAATTTTTTAGCAAGAATTTACCTTGCAGTGCTGGATGAAATTGTTTTAAACAAAGAATTTATAAAAAATAATCCAGAATCGCAATTAAAAAAAGTTCTTGACCGTTTAAAAGAAATCAATGACTTTTTTCTTAAGGGTTCAAAGGAAGATTAAGAAGAATGAATCTAAAGTATCACTAATATTACCAACATTACAAACATCACAAATATATGAAACATCATTAACATCTCTGGATTTATTTATTAAGTTCTGCTTCTTAGATATTTTATAAAAGACGAAGAAAAAAAGAGGAAAAATGAATAAGATATTTTTAATAAGCATGTTTATCTTAATATTTACTGTCAATCTCATTTCTGCATCAGATGTTTTAGTCTGGCAGGGGCAATATTATACCGGAACAACTTTCAATACAGGAACATATGAATTTAATTTTACTGTTTATGATAATCTAACTGGTGGAAATGCCTGTTTCAGCAACACTACAGATTTAACAACAGGTAACTGGGGTGAGTGGAAAACTGAACAGTCAGGGGTGAATTCTGCCTGCAACAATATTTCTAAAGATTATTATTTAAACATAAATATCAATGGAATAGACCAAACTCCAAGAAGAAGATTGGTGATTTGGAATTATTTAAGGAAAAATGTGGATGAGCAAACCATTGGCACCATAACAATTGGAGAGAATTCAACTATCCTTGGTGAAACAATATTATCTTCTGTTTGGGTAGTTGAAGAGAATTTTGTGCAAAGATTCGGCGAGGCTGAAACTACAGCAATTGAAAGAATTGGGTCTGAAAGAAAAGAGGCATCTGTAAGACTGCAGGAAGAGATTGAGATAGAAAAAGCAAGACTTAGTGAAGAAACAAACAGAAGTATAAATGCAATAAATCATATAGCAAGAGTTATGAATGCAAGCAATTCAACTTCTTATAGCAGGAAGATTGAGAGGATTGAACTGGTTGCTGAAGAGGAAAGAGCAAAACTAAACTTTTCTGCAGGTTTAATGTGGGAAGTCTTGGACGCCCATGAAAACATAGCATTACAGAAAATAAGAAGTGCAGAAGAGATAGCAGCAAGAAGAATAACCGAAGAAGAAAGACTTCATGATATTAAATATGAATACTTTGCCCAGCACAATCCTGCAAAAGCAGGAGAGATAAGGCAAAATCTTGCAGAAAAAGCAAATATCTCAAGACAGGTAGTAGCTGATGCAGAAGACGAAGCAGAACTGGCATTAGCAGGGCAAAAGACAAATCATACCCTGGAATTAGGAAGGCATGTTGGTAATTTAACTGCATTAATTAACCAGGCAGAACAAGATGTAATAAATAGCATTCAGGAAGAAGATACCATAGTAGACTCTGTTTATGGTTTCTTTACATGGCTGGGAAGCTTGACAAACAGAGTAACTAAATTATTTGTGCAGGATATAGATGTTAATGGAACAATTGATGGTTCTGGTAACATAGACCTTACAGGAAATATAAAAACTGATGGTGATTTAACTGTTGAAGGAGATTTTGCATTAGGAGGGGATCTTGAACTGGAGAATAATTTAAATGTAGATAAGAATATTAGTGCCGAGCAATATATCGCAGATAATCAAGCAGGAGTAACTGATGATAGTTTATATAGTATTTGCATAGATGTTAATGGCACTGCCTGTGATGAATGGTGCACTTTAGAGATTACTGGTGGTTTAATTACCGGATGTGGTTAAAATAAGATTTATTGTCCTTATAACAATATTTTTATTATTAATCCCTATAATCTGTGCAGATACAACTTTCTTTGATAACCCAGATAACATGTTCATCTATTCAAATCCAGCCTTATCTGCTCCACAACCACCTTCTGGCGGGAGTGGTTGTAGCTATAAATGGAACTGCACAGATTGGAGTGAATGTCTCTCATCTGGAAAACAAACTAGAACCTGCATTAATATTGGCACTTGTTCTGACAGATATAAAATTCTGGAAATGAACAACTGCACTTATGCTGCTCTGGAAAATGAAGAAGACAGAGAGTTAGAAAAAGAAGATGTATCCGAAGAAAAAAAACAAGAAAAAACAGAAAAGCTAAGTGGAAAAGAGATTAAAGGAGAGAATAAAATGATTATTTATTCTGTTACAGGCTTGATAATTCTTTCTATTATCTTCTATTACCTTCTGTTAGAAAAAAGACTATCTTTAAGAAAATAATTAAGAACAGTCTACAGTTAAGCTGTTTCTTTTAATTTGACAGCAACATTTTTATACCTGCCAAAATTAATCCAAAGCATAGCCCCATAGTGTAGCGGTCAATTGAAAATCAAAGATTTTCAAAGCGTCATAAATCTTTGATTTCTGACCAATCATTTCGGATTTTGGTGGTGTCTAAAACACCGAAAATATCCGAAGACGGCGGTTCGAACAGCATGAAACATGAGTGTTTTGCTTCGGAATTCCGCATGGGGCTATTTAATATTAAAATAGGTGATACATAATGAGAAAATTAATTTTAATTGCAGGAATTCTTGCCATGTTGTTTGTTGTAGGGTGCGCTGTTGAGCAGGCAGAAGAGACAGCAGAAATTCAAGAACCAATAAGAGAGCCAGTAGAAGAGGTTGTAGAAGAACCTGCGGCTCCTGAAGAGCCAGCAGTTATTCCAGAGCCAGTAGAAGAAGCTCCAAAATCAACTGAATTTGTTGAGCTTGAAATTGAGATTAAACATGAGACAACAGACAGCTCATTAAAAGAAGAAGGAAGATTAGATAAGATAACTGTCAATGTAAAAAATATAAAATATGACCCGACTTTGAAGCATCCATTAAAAGACCTGAGAGTCAAGGTTTACACAACAAAAGACAAAGAAGACAGTGAAAGAATGTGGATGGATGACCTGATAGACCATGAAAAAATAAGATATGGCATGGTGGCAACAAAATATGAAAGCATTGGAGGCTACAATTACAAGGAAGAAGTGGTTATCAAAGCAGAGGTATATGACAGCGAGGATATACTGCTTGCAAGCGCTTCAAAGACAGTTGCAAAAGAATAAATTTTCGATAAAATTTTTATATTTCTCTTTCTTTTTACATTTAATATGGGGTTAAGCAAGAAGCACAGGTTTGTTCTGTATGCATTATACCAGTATCTGAGAGAAGCAAACAGGCAGTTGAGCGACAAGCCTCTTGAAATGTCTGTTTCAAAGATTGTTTTTATTGAGGCATTGATGAAGAGCAAGATTGCAGACAAATCGCAGAGGGCTTTATATAAAAACCTTGAACTTCTTGAAAAAAAGAAGCTGATTAAATATGAAAACAAGTTTCTCAAGCCGACAAAAAAAGGGCTGAAGATGTTTTTTGAAATGCACAAGGAGATATCCCCTTACTTCCACATGGTTGATATAATCAAATCAGATATTGGAAATATGGGCAGGAAGATGCAGACTTATTTCAAATAATAAAAAGATTTATAAGGAATATTTCTGTCCTTGTTCTTACAGCCCTGTGGTGTAGCGGCCAAGCATCTGAGGTTCTGGACCTCATGACCACGGTTCGAATAGCAAGAAACAATGGATGTTTTGCTTCGGAAGTCCGTGCAGGGCTATTTATTCTAAAGAGCTGATAAGGCTGCTAAGAATGTCCCGGCTATTGCAACAAGTATTAGAAGAAGTATTATGGCTATTATAAGTATCAGGATTATTGGAAGTATGATTATCGCAAGAACTGCCCTCCATGTTGAAAGATTATGAAGTATTTTGATTCCTTTTACCTGTATGACAAGACACCAGATAAATACTGCAAATCCCACAAAGTAAACAGGGATAACCAGAGCCATGTTGGTTATTCCTACAATTCCAAGATAAATAAGAAGCAAAGGAGAGAACAGGAAGTTTGGTGTTGCTCCATATACCATTGCCTTGAGTGTGTCTGAGAAATCCCCTTTTCCCTTGACAAGTTTGACTAACAAATGAACTATTCCATATACAATAAACAGCATGATAATGCCAAAAACAAACTGCATGACTACCATTGATGGAATCATTGTTCCTAATGAAAATGGAATTCCTTGGCCAGAAGTTACTTCAGCAGATGCTTGTGAAAGAACCCTCCAAAGATATGGAATCATGAATACTGAGGATATTACCAGAAAAACCACATAATAGATAAATGCAGGGCCTATGCCTTTTTCTTTTTTAATTGCTTTAAAGAAGTTCGTAGGCTGAGTTATTACTTTTTTTATCTTGTCAAAAAACTTCATCAGGGAAAGTATATGATTAGAGATATAAAAAGGTTTCTAAAATAACACATAACTCTGTTATCCCGAAACTGCTACACAACACGAAACTGCTACACACTTCTAAGTTCCTCCCACACTTCTTTAGGTGTTTTATAATTTAGACTCATATGCAACCTTTCTCTATTGTAGTGCTTGATGAAACTTGTTACGTTATTGAATGTTCCTGTAGCATACTCAGTCTTATAAGTTAAGAAGAATCTCTCTACTTTCCCATTTGTTTGTGGTCTGTTAACTCTTGCTACATAATGCTTTATGCCTAAGGCATCTAATGTTATTCTAAATTGAGTATTCTGATGTTTCTCATCGGCTTTATTAGCATAGAATTGGGAGCCATGGTCTGTCATAACTGTCTTTGGCTTGCCATAT
>JAHWIL010000062.1 GCA_019322545.1 Candidatus Woesearchaeota archaeon | reverse complement strand
TGCTGTTATCAATGTACGCATCTGTCCTGAATAAACATCCTTTATCATGAATGTTCCTCTCTTGTCAAAAGTATACTGGTATGTTTCCCCAGAGTTGATATTCTCGCTTCTTGTTAAATCTTCATCCTTTAAATCCGGGTCTTTTGTATCGTAGATAATCAGATTATGGGGACTTTTATCAAGATTTGTCCAGATTATAGTTGTTCCCATATTAATAGTCAGTTCAGCAGGCAAAGTCATTGTTTTTTCTGCTGTAAGATTTGCATAGATTATTTCCGGCTCTTCTGTTATTTCTGCAGGCATTTCCTCTGTTGGAGGAATCAGCTCTTGTTCTCCTTTTGATTCTTCTTTTGCTTCTTGCTTGATACATCCGGCAATAATTATCAGAATTAATATGCTTATAATTGCAATGTATTTTTTCATCTTGCACCTCTTTGTTTACGTTATTAAAATGTTCTTTATTTATATATTTTATGGTTAAAAAAATCGAAACATTTATATAAGAGTTATGAATACTTATTCATAAGAGTATAATGAATATAGATTCATTATGAATTTAATTCAAAACAAAATACCATGGAGGTGGTATCTATGCCAATGAGAAATGGAACAGGCCCATATGGAGAAGGGCAATTAACTGGAAGAGGATTAGGACCTTGCGGAAGAGGGTTAAGGAGAGGATTTGGAAGAGAGATAGGCTTCAGGAGAATGGCCAATGTCCCTGCATATGAGCCAGTAGAGCTTAGCAAGGAACAGAAAGTTAAAATACTTGAAGCAGAAAAGACAGAGATAGAAGCAGAACTGAAAGCAATTGAAAAAGAAATCAAGGAAAACAAAAAATAAACCATGCCAAGACCAAGAAGATTCAGGAGAGTTGGATTTATGCCAGATGTGACTTTTTTCAAGCCGTCTGGCATCAGGAAATCTGAATTAAGCGAGATTGTCTTAACAGTTGATGAATTTGAAGCAGTTCGCTTAAAGGATTTTCTTGGAATAGAACAAACAGATGCTGCAAAAAAGATGAAAATCTCGCAGCCTACATTCAACAGAATTTTGAGGTGTGCGAGAAAAAAAATAGCAGATGCTATTGTAAACGGCAAATCAATTAAAATTGAAGGAGGAAAATATAAAATGGTTCAACCAAGAGGACGCGGAAGAGGGCAAGGAAGAGGAATGGGAAGTGGTGCTGGAAGAGGCATGGGATTTGGAGGACCTGCAGAATTTTGTATCTGCCCTAAATGCAGGACAAAAGTCCAGAAACAAAGAGCAAGGCCCTGCACTGAAATGAGTTGCCCTGAATGCGGCGCTCTGATGATGAGAGGATAAAAAAATTTATAATGTAAGCTGATTTCTTTAGTTTTGAGTATAAAATGAGTTTATTCAATAATATGCTAAAAGACAACGAGTCTCTTTTTAATGATGAGATTGCGCTTGATTATGACTATCTGCCGAAGATTCTTCCTTACAGGGAAAAAGAGCAGAGGCAGTTTGCAGAGTGCATAAAGCCGCTGCTGCAGAAACGAAATGCAAGGAATCTTTTTGTATACGGCGCCCCGGGAATTGGCAAGACAGCTGCTGCGCGGCATGTTTTAAGGGATTTGGAAAAAGAAACAGATGAAGTTATTCCTATCTACATCAACTGCTGGAAAAAAAACACCACTTACAGGATTGCATATGAAATCTGCGAACAGATGGGGCTAAAATTTCTGCAGAACAAGAAATCAGATGAACTGATAAGATTTGCAAAGGATATTCTGAACAAAAAATCTGCTGTTTTTATTTTTGACGAAGTTGACAAGCTTGAAGATTTTGATTTTCTTTACTCTATCCTGGAGGATATATACCGCAAATCCATTATTTTAATCACAAATTACAGGAGCTGGTTTGCAGGGCTTGATGAAAGAGTAAAATCACGGCTTACTGCAGAAACACTTGAATTCAAGCAGTATAATGCAGATGAAACAAAAGGCATTATAAAAAACAGGATGAGTTATGCTTTTCATCCAAATGTCTGGGAGGATGAAGCATTTAATCTTGCTGCAGAGAAAACAGCTGAGCTAAGAGACATCCGTTCAGGCCTGTATATATTAAAAGAAGCCGGGCTTGCTGCTGAAGAAAGGGCAAGCAGAAAGATTACATCTGCGCATGTGCGTCTTGCTATCTCAAAGCTTGAAGACTTTTCAATTAAAAAATCAACGGATTTGGAGGAAGAGCAGAGAAAGATTCTTGAGCTTATAAAAGAAAACAACAATAGCAAGATTGGTGATTTATATAAAGTTTACCAGGAGCATGGAGGCATTGTTTCTTACAAAACATTCCAGAGAAAAATCAAGAAGCTGGAGGACGGAAAGTTTATCACAGTTACAAGAACAGAAGGCGGTGATGAAGGGAACACCTCTATAATCAAATTTGCCGGCATTAAGAAATTGACTGATTTCTGATTATGCCCTGGTTCTTCCTGATATTTCTTCTGGTTTGGCTTCTTTTACTTCATCTAAATCAAGCAGCATTGCTTTTGTCTTTTCTTCTGGTTTATAAAGCTCATTTATATAATCTAATGGACCAAGGCATTTTGTATGTTCGCCTATTTTACATGCAAATATTTTTTTTAGGTCTTTTCTTTGCTCATTAGCCATCATATCTTCAAAAGAGTCATAAAACCTCATTTCAAAATAGATTTGTTCTGGAACTTCCCCCTTAAAATGATTCAGAACATCACCCAGTGAATTAAAGTGTCTTATTTTAGAACACGAGTTATTATAAGCTGTTATATCAGAAACATCTTCATCAAAGACAATCCATTTTTCTTGGTGTGCTCTATGTTTTGAATATCTTTTATTTATTTCAGAAAGAACATGATAAGCAGGGCCATATTCCCATAAATACCTCTCTTTTGTTTCAGTATCTACTCTAACTTCTTCTTGTTTAGTGGTTGCAGATTCTTGGAGTAAATCTGTAAGCTCAAACTTATTTTTGAATTCTTCTTGCATTTTCTCCATCGTAGCAATTTTAATGGTCACTATATACTTGAATATATATGTTGAAGTGATGGTTATATATAAATATTTGTGTTTTTCAGACGATAAATAACCACAACCCACTGGACAGGCAAGGGTCAAGAATATAAAGGAGAGGATTTTATTATAATTTATTGCTTTGGCAGGCATACTGGCTCTCATCTGCCTCCAATCCTGCCTAATTTTTCACATGAGGTGATAATATGAATCCAAATGATGTTAGTCATACGACTATAGAACTGCTGTTTGAACAGCAGATAAAACGAATAACCTTGGAGGTGATATAAATGGAAGAAAGAGAAGTAATTGTAAAAAAACTTCTTGTTGTTGAATGTTTTATTTAATTTTATTTTTCATTTATAGAAAGGTTTAAAAACCAGAATATATTTCTTATATTATTAAAAAAAGGAGGTGCTAGTATGGCTAAAAAATCCACCCTTGATTGGATTGTATGGATTCTTTTGATTGTAGGAGGTCTGAACTGGCTTCTTGTTGGTGCATTCAAGTTTGATTTAGTAGCAGCAATCTTTGGAGAGATGGCAGTGATTTCCAGGATAATATATATTATCGTTGGACTTTGCGCACTATATACAATCTATTTAGTAACAAAAGAATAAATATTTTTTTTCTTTTTTTTATAAAATGAGATTATGGAGCATACACCCCAAGTATTTGGACTGCAGGGGGCTTTCTGGATTATGGAGAGAAGCATTGCTTGCCAAGAAAGTTCTAGAAAGTAAAACAGAAAAATACAGAAACCACCCCCAATTGGACAGATTTAAAAGAAAACCCATCTCATTTATCAACAGGTATCTGAAAGAAGTGTATAAAGAAGCATGCAAAAGAGGTTATTGTTTTGACAAGAGAAAGATTGGAAACAAAATCACAAGGAAGAAGATACCTGTAACAGACAAGCAGATTAAATATGAATTTATGCATTTAAAAATGAAGCTGAAAAAAAGGGATTTTATAAGATATAAGGGACTCTTTAAAATAAAGAAAATTGAGCCTAATCCGATGTTCAGAATTATAAAAGGCGATATTGAAGAATGGGAGAAAGTTAAAAAGGGAAACTGAAAAAAAGATTAAGAACTGCTGCAAAACTGACCCATATTATATATGGAAAAAGTAGATATGCTGCTACTTTTGAAATCTTATGGAAGTATATTATTGTCAGTAATATTGCAATCCACAAGAAGATTATTTCTATAAAAGCAGATAATGGAGATTTAAATCCAAAGAATAATATTGACCATAATATGTTTAATCCAAGCTGTATTCCAAAAAATGTTATTGCTGGTTTTTTGAACTTTGATTTTTTTATC
>JAHWIL010000061.1 GCA_019322545.1 Candidatus Woesearchaeota archaeon | reverse complement strand
ATTTAAAAATCTTCTCCTGCAAACATTTATATATAATTAATATTTCATATTACCCATGGAAAAAAAGAAAAAAGAGAGGCCAGATAAAGGCATGGTTATATTTGCAGCAGTTGTCTCAGCTTTCATGCTCATCCTTAGGCCTACGATGTTTATAAGCCTTGCAATAGGATGGCTTTGTGCCTACAAATGCCATTCATGGGCTGTGAAAGTAAAAGGAGACAAATTAGCAGCATTTCTTATCGGCTTTGTCTTTGGAATATTCGGATTGCTGGGAATATGGATTTTCTACAGGAAAAGATTAAGAAAAGTCAAAAGATAACTTCTAAAAACTATTTTTATGTGTTTTTAAAAAGGAAAGAAATTGACAACAACTCCGATAAATGCAGTTGCCAGATTTGCAATAAATGAGACAATAAATGCCTTTTTGTAGCTCGTCTTTAACAAATAAACAATCAAAAATCCTTCTGCAATAAACACAAGAATCTCTGAAAAATAAAATCCGATGAAATTATTAAGAATAAATACAACAGGAACTGTAAGGCAATTTACAAGAACAGAATAGCCGAATAATTTGAAGAGGTGGTGCCTGAATGCAAGCCAGTAAACAAAAAATTCAACAATAATTGTGATAACCAGAGACATCAGAATAATAAAATCAAGGGGATTCATTTTTTCCGCCTCATTAGAATTATAAAAATAACTACTGCAGACAAAATAGGGATTAAAAGCAGCCAGATATTAAAAGGAAGAAAGAGTTTTTTTGGTGCAGAAGGCATTTCATCAGAAGTATACTGCTTCACAGTTTTCTTGCCGTTCTCATATTCAAAAATTGCCTCTTTTTTGTCAATATCAAGAACACCCTCTGAAATTGATTTTATCTCAACAACATCCTCAATTGATTTGAGAGGGTCATACTGGCTTACAAGCCCATGCGCCCTGAACTGGATATCAGATGCATAAACACCAGGTCTCAGGTTTTCAAAAAATTCTCTTGCAAGAGCCTGGTCAAATGTGTAGGGATTTTCATAAGTCACATATTCCTTAAACTCCTCAAAAGCATCTGCCTCAAATGCATAAATCCTTGGCCTGTCAAACTTGTAAAAAGAAAAGCATTCGTCAGTTATCAGGTTGAATCCGCTTACAAGGTCTCCGTAATAAGCAAATATATAATCAGGGTAGTCTGTAATATTTGAAACCTGAATACAATAGTTCACATGCTTCTTTCCCATGGGAATTACATCTGCACAAGCAATAGGAACAATTAGCAGGGCAAGAACAATAAAAATAAATTTACGCTTCATAGTACTCTTGATTACACATGGAATATATAAATATTACTTCTTTAAACTAATCTTTGCCTTTACCATGTCATGCATTCTCTTCAGAAACTCCATTCTATCTTCCATTTTGAGGATATCAGTATATCCCTGAATAACAAGATTAAATGCAAAGGGAGAAGGTATCTGTGTGAAAATTTCATCTACCTTTATCTTCTTGTTTTCAATATTTTTTAAAATTAGAGTTGTATTTTCAATATCCATCAAATCCTCAAGAACCTCGCGTCTTGCTTCTTTTAATATTGAAAAGTTCATGTCAATTCTTTTCAGCGCAGACATGAGTATCATAGAGCCGACCTGCTGCCTTCCTACATTTTTTCTTATCCCTTTGTAATTGCGGAGAATCATGACAGCCCTGGAAGCGCAATGGCGAAATCTTCTTTTCAAAACTTCTGTATTGTCAATTGCCCTGTTAAGCACATCATCAAGCTCTTTTGATTTAAGCAAACGAAAAGCAGCCATGACATCAATCCGAATAGGAGTTCTTATGAAAAAGCCGTTGTCACTTATTCCAATCTCAACATTTTTGTGCTGTTTAATGCCGATTGCATATGCAATTGCCCTTGACAGACAGTCATTTACTCTTCTTCCAAATAATGAGTGAAAGATTACATATTTTCCTTTTTCATCTGAAAAATGCTCAACAATTATCCTTGTGTTTGAAGGAATGCCTGCATAATCAAACTGGTCTTTGAAATATTCATAGATTGCGTTTGCTGCGTTGGAATCAACATAAAGATATGAGTTAATGAACTCAATGATTTCCTTTTTCTTTCTTCCGAGGCAAAACCGTTCTGATATAAGTTTCCTGAATCTTCCAATCTCATTTGCCAAATCAAAACTCAAGGGAAGCATTTCAGAAACCCACGACGGAATTGTCGGCGGCCTGCCTGCTGTCGGCTTTGCCTGCACAGTCATCCCTCTTGAATACAAAAATCTGTAAAGTTCTCCTCCTAAAACAAATATATCTCCCGGCCTCAGTCTCTCCAAAAACGCCTCGTCAAGTTTTCCAACAGCATTGCTGCCAACCTTGACTGTGATAAAGGATTCATCTGGAATAGTTCCTATATTTGTCATGTGAATAACTCGTGTCATTCTTCCTTTTCTTCCAATCATTCCATTTTCTTCATCATACCATATCTTCGCATAGATGTATCTGTCTTCAAGAGAAATAAATTTTCCTGCAAGATACTCAACAACCTGCTTAAAATCTCCAAATTTCAAATCACGATAACAGTAACTCTGCTTAACCATCTTAAACAGCTCATCAATATGAATCATCTGCTGTATTGCAATGCCGTGAATCTGCTGCGCAAGAACATCAAGGCAGTTAACTGGTATGTGGATTCTATCAATCTTTCTTTCAACTGCTGATTTCAGAAGAACAGCGCATTCAACCAGGTCATCCCTGTCTGTTACAATAATCCTGCCTTTTGTTTTTTCATGAAGTTTGTGGCCAGACCTTCCAATTCTCTGCAAAGCCCGTGCAACTGACTTTGGAGAACCAAGGCAGATAACAAGGTCAATATAACCTATATCTATGCCAAGCTCAAGTGATGTTGAGCAGACAACGCATTTTAGATTTCCTTCTCTTAATCTATTTTCAATATTCAGTCTCAGGCGTTTGCTTAAACTGCCATGGTGGGCTCCTATGTTCTCTGTATATTTTTTTGGAAATTTTTCTTTCAAATGGTCAACAACTCTTTCAGTAGCGCTTCTTGTGTTTGTAAAAATAAGTGTTGTCTTGTGCCCTTGTATTAAATTGTCAATCAGCCCATACATTTTGTGCCTAGTCATGCCGTAATCAGTATTAACCATGTCAGAAACAGGGCACAGCACTTTTAAATCCATGTCCTTGATAAACTGCACATCAACAATCTGGCAGTTTCTTGGTTTTCCATTTTTATAGCCAGCAAGAAAACCTGCAATATCTTCAAGAGGCGCAATTGTTGCAGATAATCCAACACGCGCCATATGCGAACTCAATTTTCCAAGCCGCTCCATGCTCAGGTTCAGATGAACTCCTCTTTTGTTTTCTGCAAGCGCGTGAATCTCGTCAATAATGCACCACTGCACATCAAACAGATGTTCAACAAATTTATAAGATGCAAGAAGAATAGACAATGACTCTGGAGTTGTAATCAGGATATGCGGCGGATTCTTCAGCATCTGTGTCTTTTCTTTTTGTGTTGTATCGCCTGTGCGAACAGCAACCCTGATTCCCAGTTTTTTTCCTGCAATCTTTTCAATTTCCTCAAGAGGTCCAAGAAGATTCTTCTGGATGTCATTATTCAATGCTTTTAATGGAGAGATATAAACACAGTAGATTTTATTTTCTAAAATCCCTTTTTCAGCAGAATCAACAAGCTCGTTCAGTACAGAAAGAAAAGCTGTCAAGGTCTTTGTAGCTCCTGTTGGAGCACTGACCAGGATATTCTGCCGATTGTGAATCTCCATTACACCATAGAGCTGCGGCAGGGAAAACTTCCTGAATCTTGAAAAAAACCATTTTTTCACAGTTGGATTCAGTATTTTTTCAACTTCCCCTGCCTTATAAGGCGTTTTCATATATTTAGTTGTCATATTATTTATTTTCCATATAGTAATTATTTTAGATATTTTTTACGCGACCTATATGTAACAGTTATAATAAAAATATTTCCATAAGATTTAAAAGGATTCTTCTCTTATAGGGAATATATGGAATTAGGAGAGTTGATTAATGGTTTTGATGGAGATGCTGTTAATTTAGTTAGGGATATTCTAAAAGACCCTGACATAAGAAAGAAGCTTGAAAAATTAAAGAAGCATCATGTAAATTCTTATAAGCATTGCATTAGAGTTGGTTTTTATTGTGTAGAAATCGGCAAAATGAATAATTTTGATAAAGACCAGCTGAGAATACTGGCAACAGCAGGAATACTGCATGACTACGGCAAGCTGTTTATATCATCAGAGATATTGAAAAAAAACGGAACACTTACAGAAGATGAATTTCAGAAAATAAAAGAGCATCCAAGAAGAACTTATATTGCGCTGTCTGAACCCAAATTTCAAGCATGCAGGGAGATTGCAGTAGCTCATCATGAATACCAGGATAATCCTTATCCGAGAAGTCGTCAGGACAGAAGAAAAGTTAGCAGGCAAACAGAACGAAGAAAAACAGAAAGTTTCTCAGAAGAATGCTCCCAAATGCTTGCAGTGGTTGATAAATATGATGCAGTATCAAGCAAAAGAGTGTATAATTCTGAGATTTGTAATGCACTAAAAAATACAAAATCCTGTTTCAGAGGGGAGCAAAGATTCTTGGACCAGCTTCGTGTATTAGTGCTGAACTAAAACCCATCCTGATAAAACAAAAACATTTATAAATCATCCAAAAATTCTTACTCTATATTTATACACACCGAAAGGTGAGATATTATAGGAGATAAAAAATGATATTTGATATATATCCAAATGATTTGATAGAAAAGGCAGCTGAAGAGCTAAAAAAAATACCTGAGGTTACACCTCCTTCATTTACAGTTTTTGCAAAAACAGGAGCTCATAAAGAAAGGGCTCCAGATGAGCCTGAATGGTGGTTTAAGCGTGTTGCTGCTATACTTCGTTCTATTTATGTACTGGGTCCGATTGGAGTCTCAAAATTAAGAATAAAATACGGCGGAAAAAAGAGGAGAGGACACAAACCTTCACATTTCAAAAAAGGCTCTGGTTCAGTTATAAGAAAAGCATTGCAGCAGCTGGACAAGGCTGGTTTTACAAAATTTGCTGAAAAGGGGATTCATAAAGGGAGAGTAATAACACCAAAAGGAAAATCATTTCTTGACAAGATTGCAGTAAACCTGTCAAAGCAAAAACCAAAGCCGAAGATAACAGCAAAGCCAAAGCAGGAAGAGAAAAAAGAAATAAAAAAAATACCAACTGCAAAAGAGCTTATTGAAAAAACAAAGGAAAGATTTCAGAAAGGCCCTGTAACAGCAGAGCAATTAATAGATGAAGCAAAAAAGACAAAAGAAAAATCTATTAAAAAAGTTCCAGCAGCACATGAGCTTGCAAAAAAAGCAGAGGAAAAACAATGACCCGTTATATTCATCCTGCAAAAAAGAAGCGCCTTGCAAAAAAAGGAGAACAAACTAAATGGGCTCCTTTCTGGACAGTTCCAAAAAAATATGGAAAAGGAAGAAAAGTTCATCCAGGAAGACATACAACTGTAAAGCGCTCATGGAGAAGAACAAAGACAAAGGCATAAAAACAAAACACGCGGAAATCAAAGATACGAAGAAATCAAAGATTTCTAGTATCTCTTAGAAATTCAAATTTCAAAGAGATTTCCTGTGTGTCAAAAACCAAATAGGTTTTTAACATGGCAAAAAAAGAAAAAAAGCCGGAAATAACACTTGAACGAGTTTATAATGTTCCGCTTAGAAAGGAATGGCTTAAAGTTCCTAAATACAAAAGGGCAAAAAAAGCAGGCAAAGCCATGAAAGAATTTCTTGCAAAGCACATGAAAACAGACATTGAAAATGTGAAAATAGAAAAATATGCAAACCTGAAAATCTGGGAAAGAGGAATAAAAAGCCCCCCTCATCATATCAAGATAATTGCAAAAAAAGACAGCACAGGCATTGTAAGGGCAGAGCTTGAAGGTGCTCCAGTTGAAGAGAAAAAGATGCCTGAGAAAAAAGCAAAAAAAGCTGAAGAGAAGAAACCAGAAGCAAAAGAAATTTCTCCTGAAGAAAAACCTAAAATTTCTGAAGAAAAAGTAGAGGAAAAGAAACCTTCTCCTGAAGAAGAAAAAAAGCCGGAAATAAAAAGTGAAGCAGAAAAAGAAGAGCCTAAACCTATGGAAGAAAAACCAAAGGCTGAGATAAAAAAAACAGCTGAAGAGAGCAAAACAAATGGACAAACTGCCATTTGAAAAAATAAAAGCAATAATTCTCGTAAAGAAAAAAGCAGAAACAAATCCTGATTATGGAAAACCTCCTGAAAAGAGAACTGCTGAAGAGCTAATCAATTATGGTGTTGT
>JAHWIL010000060.1 GCA_019322545.1 Candidatus Woesearchaeota archaeon | reverse complement strand
CTCAAAACAAATGAATGGGGGCTGTTTTCTGAAAAAGCAACATCAATCAAAGAGCTTGTCTCTCCTGGAAAAGTCACTGTTCTTGATATAAGCTGTTATGCAACAGTCCCGGGAACATGGAGCATCCGTTCTCTTGTTATAGGAATTATCTCGCAGAAATTATTTATGGAGAGGATGATTGCAAGAAAAACAGAGGAATATTCAGCAATACGCAAGGCAACACGTTATTTTGAAGAAGAGGAAAAAAAGAAAAAAATGCCTATGGTATGGCTGTTTCTTGATGAAGCCCATGAATTTCTTCCAAGCATAGGAAAAACAGATGCAACAGACGCCCTTGTCACAATCTTAAGAGAAGGCCGCGAGCCTGGAATCTCCCTTGTCCTCGCATCCCAGCAGCCAGGGAAAATACACAGCGATGTGATAACTCAGGCAGATGTTGTTCTCAGCCACAGATTGACTGCAAAGCTTGATGTAGAAGCCCTTGGAACTCTGATGCAGAGCTATATGAGAAAGGGGCTTGATGCAGAGCTGAACCAGCTTCCGAGAATTACTGGTGCAGGAATAATATTTGATGACATGAATGAAAAGCTCTATCCAATGCAGATGCGCCCGAGGATAACATGGCATGGAGGCTCAGCACCGGTTGCTGTGCAGGAAATCAAAAAAGAATTCAAACTGTAATCTTCAATCTATTTGTTTTGGCATACAAAAATATAAAAAGGAGTTGTTTTTGTGGTTGAAGCATCTGAGGAGTTATCTGATGTATAAAGAAGCAATTGATGCTGCAGGATTTACTTCAAAAAAAGAGCGCAATTTAGCAGAGGATATATTAAGTTCTCTGGAACCCAATTGGATTGTTCTTTATGGAAGGGGGGTTGGTCCTTTTGCTAAGAGGCTGGAGAAATTCTATGGAATGGAAAAAGAAGCAGGCCTTAATGTGATGGAAAGGCTTCTTAATCAGGAAGATATGCTTTCTTCTGATAGGATTAGATATCTTAAAAAAGCACATTCGCGGCTGCTTGATTTGGAGTTTGGAGCAGGGGAACTATATATAAAAAACCATGATAATGTTGAAACTTATGTAAAAAGCCTTTCAAATCTCAGAGGAAGAAAGGTTGATGTTGTTTTTACATTTCCATACCAGGACCCAGACCATCAGCTGGTGGAATTGATATTAATAGGAGATACTCTGGTAAGGACAGGCATTAACTTTTGTGACCTTTATCTCCTGTGGATTCCCTACATGAGAGAAGATAAAAAAGATGAAGGAAGGGTTCCGATATCAGCAAAAGCGATTTTTAATACAATAAAAGAGGCATTTAAAGAAAGATTAAGAAGGGTGGTCACAATGGATTTGCATGCTTCGCAGGAACAGGGATTTATAGATAAACCAGTTGACCATATAACTTTTCGCCAGAGTTATGCTGAGTATCTTCTGTCAGAGAAGTATAAAGCAGACCATCCCGGCGGGGTCGGCGTTGTTGCTGCCTTAGATGCTGGCGGAGCTAAATCTGCTGAAAAACTTGCAAAATTATTTTCAACCAAGGAAAAGAAAATACCTTCTTTGGTTCTTCCAAAAAAAGAGAGAGAAGAACATGGTATTGCTAGGATAGACCCAAAAACAGCAGCTGATATCTCTTCAAAAGTAAAGGGCAAGAATGTTGCTGCAATTGAGGATATGATTGGCACTGGCGGCTCTATTGATGAAGCAAATAAGATTTTTATGGAATGCGGAGCAAACTCATTTACAGTTGGAGCTGCGCATGGGTTCTTTAATAACAAAAAAGATGAAAACGGGAATGTCCTTGTTGTAGCAGAAGAAAGATTAAGAAAAACAGGCGCCAGGATTGTTATTGCAGACACTGTTCCAAGAGAAATGGGTTATTATGAAAAAAACAAGGACTGGCTTACTCCCTTGACAGAGGCACATTATTTTGCACAGGTTATGATTGCAAACAGATTAAACTTTTCTATCAGCAAGATAATCCGGAGAAAAGAAGAGGCAATTAGACATGCGGTAGAAACAGGAAAGCCAACGGATATATCTGATTTGCTTTTGTTTTGAAAAAATTAAAATTCTATTTAGTTTACCTGATTGTTCTGAAGATTACTTTTTTATTCTTGGAATAAATGGGCTTGAATTAAGATAAGAGATGTTCTATTGTGTTGGAATAATAAGTGATAATCTCAGGTTTTTTAATTGAAACTCCTTCTGCTCCAAATAAAACAATGTTTCTATTCCAGCTATTAAAAGTTTCAACTGCACCTTTCATTATCTGTTCAAAAGAATTGCAATCATCTGAGAATATTGCTCCATTTCTATCCAGTTGAGAATATGTTTTTTTAATGGTGTCCTCTAATCTATCATATGGAATTTTATTGTTTCCAATTTTACTTACAGCATGAGCAAATAACGAAGAAGGAAAAACAGCGTATAATCTTCCTGTTTTTTTTCTTATTCCAAATATAGATTTTAAGTTGAACTCTTTTCTCAGCTGAATTGGTTCTCCAAAATTAAGTTGGTATGTGCCTTTTCTGGCAAAACATTGCATAAAAATATGAGGTATGTCTTTGAAAAGAAATTTATTTCTCGATTTAATTCTTCCAAGTTTTGAAAATAAGGCATCTTCAGGAATTCTGGAATATGAAACAGATGTTGGGATAATGAATATTTCAGGATTTTTTTCCAATGATGCTACCAAAGGAGACAAGAAATTTGGTGCAAACTTGTTCAAAGTTCCAGTATAGCTTCTTCCTGTTTTTATTTCTCTGTTTTTTCCTCTTGTGTACTCTGGAAAGATAAGAAGAGGCTCTTTTTTTGGAACGAGTTTATTTTTTATATAATCTAAAAAATGATTTAATGATTCTCCGTTTCCTCTTTCTAATTTAATAGCTTTTAATCTTCTTAAAATCCATCCAAGTGGTCCGATAAACAGATTATCTCCTGCAGTTATAGCAGGAATCTTTATCCCTTCTTTACGAAGATGGTAAGGAATAATCATGTAATCAAAATGGCTTTTATGCGATGAAACATAGATTAGTACTGAATTATCATTTAATTCTTTTATGTTTTCAATTCCATTTACTCTCTCTTCTTTAAAATTCAGTGCAAGAAAGCGTTTTGTAGCTTCATAGGCAAGAAAATAAATATTAGAGTTGTATTTATGCTCCATATCCACATGGTTGTCTTTTTCCATTTAAGGAATCTTTCAAACTTCTTTTTTAAATTTTTTTATTTAATTGGAGCATATGTTGCAGATATTATTGAGGCAATAAACATTATTGCAAAAAATATCATAAATGCTGCTCCCCATGCAACAGATGCTTTCAGCACCCAGATTGCAGATACTGCAAACCCAATTATTGCTGTAATCATAAAAGAGCCGTGCAGCGGCGCAATCTTTGGTTTTCTTTTTTTTG
>JAHWIL010000059.1 GCA_019322545.1 Candidatus Woesearchaeota archaeon | reverse complement strand
GCATATATGCCTTTTTTCAGGTAAATTTTATGAGAACGGTCTTTTGCAGATGCAAGAACAAGATTATGCACTGTAAAATACCCTGGGTCCAGATTTATTTTTCTTTTTTTAAATCTTGAGAATTTGTTTTCAAGCTCATTTGTCCACAGCTTGATATCTGCAAGCTTATCCCTGTTGATTTGTTTTTTAAATACAAGGAATTTCTTTTTGATATTGTCGCCCATTTCATCTTCATAATATGCAGTGAAGTCAGTGAAATCATATTCCTGAGAAATGTGTTCAATTGGCCCGAATTTTTTTTCAAGCTCCCTGATTGTTTTTTTATAAGCAGCTTCGTCAGAATACAGTATTCCAGTGAATAATTTTGCTCTTGGCACTTGTTTTTTTGGTTTCATACTCAATCAAATAAGTTTTAAATAAACACGGCGATTGTTTGCCCCTTTATTCTCAGCTTTTGTGATTTCTATTTTTCCGATTTCTTTCAGGTTTTTTACATGGGTTCCTGCACATGCCTGCTGGTCAAATCCCTGAATAGTTACAATCCTTATAATCTTTATGGTTTCTGGAAGCATCATTTTTAATTTTACTAGTGCAGGAATCCTGAATGCTTCTTCCCTTGGAAGAAATTTCAATTCAACTGGAAGTTCTTTTGCTATGATTTCATTTGCCTTTTGCTCATATTCTTTTAATTTCTCCCTGTCAAATGTTTCAAGATTAAAATCAACTCTTGCCTCATCTTCTTTTATCTGGTTTCCTGTAATCTGTGCTCCTGTTTCTTTGTTGACAACAGTTGAAAGCACGTGGCTTGCTGTGTGGTATTTCATGAATTTGTATCTTCTATCCCAGTCAATTATTCCTTTTACTTTATCTCCAGCTTTTAATCCTTCTTTGTCAACTTTATGAATAATGTCTGCTCCTGATTTTTTAACCATGCTGATATGGAATTCTTCACTATCTCTGATTAGTTTTCCCTTGTCTGTCAGCTGCCCTCCTGATTCTGGATAGAAAGCTGTTTGGTCAAGGACAATTTTATTATTTTCTACTTTTGTAACCATTGCTTCAAATTCCTTTAGATAGCAGTCCTCAAGATATAGCTGTTTAGTCATTTATATTCCTCTCGTAATAATCCATATCTTAATTCGTCATAGTATCTGTTATTCTTAAACATGTTTTTTCTTAGTTTTCCTTCGTATTTAAATCCAGCGCTTTCTAATAATTTGAATGAAGGTTTATTTGGATGCGCTACTCTTCCCCATATTCTTTTTAGTTTTAATTTTTTAAATCCAAAATCAAGTATTAATTTTAGAGCTTCTTTTGCTATGCCTTTTCCATGATATGTTTTTCCAAGCCAATAGCCAATCTCTGCCTTAATGGGATTTATTTGAAGCAGACTCATTACTCCAACTAATTTGTTTGTTTGTTTTAGAATAATTCCTAATTCACAGGCCATCTTTTTTCTTTGTCTTTCTTGGGCACCTTTAATGAACTTAACTGCGTGGCTTAATCTGTATGGATAAGGAATATGCTGGGTATATCTATAGATATTTTTATCATTAGCGTGTTTTTGTATTTCTTTTGCATCTGAGAGGCGCAGGTTTCTAAGATAGATTTGCCTGCCTTCTAATTTGATTTTCATTTCTATCATAGAAGAAGGTTATTATTTAATAGTTTTTCTAATTAGAATGAGATTTGAGATATATCCTTTTTTTAGAAAGATTTATATAGTCCAAATTCCATTATTCTCTTAAAGATGGAAACGCTAGAACAAAAGAGCAGGGGGGCTGAATTAGCCAAGTATGTATCAAGCCGTAATGGTCTTGCTAATCATCTGGAAGACTTTTTATGTGGCCTGCGTGGAGGTTATGACCTCTGCACAGCAGTTGATAATGTCAAGAAATTGAGCAAGGCAATGCAGTCAGACAGAGGTATTCATGCTGTTGAATCAGGAAATCCTGAATTTATTAATGAAATGTGCGAAGAAGAGGCAGGCCTGGTTTATGGATTGCTTCAGGCAGTTGAAAAAGACTATAACAGAACAGGAGATTTTGAGCCAGTATCTAGTGCCCTTGGCAGGTTAATAAACCATTACAATCCATTATTTTCTGAAATCACATTTATAGAGTTGCCAGAAAGTGAACCTATTTATGCAGGAAAGTAGATAGCAGTTATTATTACCCCTTGCAGGATAATAAAAGAAAAATTT
>JAHWIL010000058.1 GCA_019322545.1 Candidatus Woesearchaeota archaeon | reverse complement strand
GCAAAAGGCATTGATGTTGTTTTGATTGACACTGCAGGAAGAATGCAGAGCAATGTTAATCTCATGGATGAAATGAAAAAAATCATAAGAGTTGCAAAACCTGACCTGAAGATATTTGTAGGGGAGAGCATAACAGGCAATGACTGCACAGAACAGGCAAAGAAGTTTGATGAAACAATTGGTATTGACGGTATAGTCCTTTCAAAGGCAGATATTGACGAGAAAGGAGGGACTGCTATTTCTATAAGCTATGTTACAAAAAAACCTATTTTATTTCTTGGAACAGGACAGGAATACGGGGATTTGCAGAAGTTTGATTCTGCTATTATTATGAAAAGTTTAGAAATGTGATTTTAATATTTGGTTTAATTGTGCTAATTTATTTCAATTTTCTTTGGATTGTTCTACACTCCTGACAGGAGAGGGTGTAGAATAATTTGACTAAACATACCAGGTTAATTTTGATTTGCGAAAGGTTTTTATACCATCGCGATAAAGAATATTCTAAAGGGACAGGCAAGGTCTGTTCTAAACGATTAAACAAAAAAAAGAGGTGTAAGCTATGTTAAGAGTGTTTACTCACCCAGGAGATGCAATCACAATTGCCAAGAAGATAGGAAGTACAGGCACTTCAATCGGAGTTCTTGCATTATCAGCATTGATTTTTGCAATTGTGTCAGCATTGGGAACAACAAAAATAATGTCTGTTTTTCCTGGAGCGATTCCATATACAGCAGGAGTTAGCACTGGAATTGCAGCTGTAGTAACCTTTGTGATGATTTTTATCGGAGGTTTGTTTTTCAGCTGGATTCTGAGTATTGTAATGAAAGTTCTGGATACTAAGTCAAGTTATTTTGCAGGCGTTACAGCTATTGCTTATCCATTGCTTCTATTATCTGTTGCTAACCTTATTGCAATGGGCGCAGGATACATTCCATATTTCGGAGGAATAATTGCATTCTTGATAACATTGATATTTACATGTATGGCATTTGCATTGACATACAGGGCAATCAAGGAGCTATTTAAGACAGACATGATAACAGCCTTTATCGGACTGCTTGTTGTATGGGCTGCAATAATTGCTGCAGGATTATACGGCGGAATGGCAGGATGGCTGTCAACAATAGGAAGAATTCCAATTTACGGATTCCTAGGAATGTAAAAATTTCTTTTTTTTTCTTTTTGTCAAAAACCACAAGGTTTTTGATGCTTGAAATTCCATCATAATGTTGGTTTTTGAGCACAACTCATTCCACGATTCAATACAATGGTGGAATTTCATTGTTTTCTTAATTCTCTTAAGAAACAGTATATTCAAAATAATTGTCCCACGGATTCTCAAGCTCCATCATCTCTTTTATTGAAAGCTTTTCAAAATATTTTCTGAAGGGCCTCATTGAATTTCCATGGGCAGAGATAGCAACATTGATTTTTTCTTTTCCCATTTTTTTCAGCAAATCCTTGATAAATGATTTTACTCTTTTTTCAACATCTTTTACACTTTCCCCTCTTGGAGGTCTTACTGAATAGCTTCTTCTTACTATTTTCAGCTCTGCCTCTCCAACATTTTTAATGAATTCTTGTTTTTCTCTGCCATGCAGATGGTCAACCTTATGCCAGTGCAAGAGAGTTTTATATGTATCTGTTCCTTCTTCTTTTACAAATTCCTTGTGGGATGTTCCCTGCAATTTTCCATAATTTCTTTCAATCATCCTGTTGTCTGTTATTGTTTTTTTGCATTCAGGGTGATATTTCAAAACATATTTTAATGTGTCTTTTGAGCGGGATAATCTTGTTTGGTATGCAACATCTATCTTCTTTTTTTTCAGTCTATTTGCAATTTTTTTTGATTGTTTTATTCCAAGAGGCGTTAATTTGGAGTCTTTCCATCCTGTGAATCTCTTGTCTCTGTTGTAATATGTCTGTCCGTGCCTGAATATGTAGATTTTCATCTTAATCCTGAGAAATTTAACCTGCTTTCTTTTTCTATTCTTAATAATTGGTTGTATTTTGCAAGGCGTTCTCCTCTG
>JAHWIL010000007.1 GCA_019322545.1 Candidatus Woesearchaeota archaeon | reverse complement strand
ATGATAATATAGGTGTCAGGGCTTTTTCATACTGTGCTGCAATTAACTGACATTTCCTGATTAAAATTCTTAATCCTGTTTCATGCTTGTTTGAATCAAGTTTTGGACTTGCCCAGTATTTTCTTTTGCATGCAGTTGGATAAGTGCCTGCCAATGGCGCTGTATCTGTTGCAGTTACTGCAAGTATTGAATTTCTTGAAAGTGCTTTTACTGCAGAATCAAGATATGGATTTGGTGTTCCAAACGGGTCAATGTCAATATAATCAAAGCCCCTGTTTTCAAGAATAAACTCATTTGCATCTTTGCTAAATAATCTTATTTTTGATTTTAATCTATTTTGTTTCAGATTCTTTTTAATCAGATTTACAGATTTTTTGCTGTAATCATTAAAGTAGATGAATTTTATTTTATTTTTTGAAAGTTCTTTCAGAAACCTGATTCCTCTTATACCCGTGCCTGCAAGAGGAAGCCCTATCTGCATATTTTTGTTTGAAACATTTTTCAGAACAAGAATAGAGATTGTTCTGTTTAATTCCATTACAGGATTATAGAATACAGGAAGTTTTTTGCTTATTTTTTTCTGTTTTGGAATATAGATTTCTGCCTGACCTTCCTGAATTAGTTTATACATGATTTCCTTTAATGTTTTTCTTTGTATAAAAACCTTTTTAAACAAATAATCCTTATATCAAGTTATGGCAGAAGTAAAAATTCTAATTGAAGGATATGTGGCAGATGAAGAAGGAGGACATTCCTGTTCTTCTGTTGTTTTGGTTAAAGATAAAAATATTAATATTCTTGTTGACCCGGGAACATTACCAAGCCAGAAAATGCTTGTTGAGAAATTGAAGAAAGAAGGATTGAGTATCAGTGATATTGATGTTGTTTTTATAACTCATTCCCATATGGACCATTACAGAAATATCGGGATGTTTGCAAAGGCAAAATCACTTGATTGCTGGGGATATTGGGAAGGAGATGTCTGGAAAGAAAGCGATGGCAGGATTACTGATGATATTTCATTTATTAAAACACCAGGGCATAGTTCTGATAGTGTTACACTGCTTGTAAAAACAAAAAAAGGTATTGTTGCGATTTGCGGAGATGTTTTTTGGAAAGAAGATTTTCCAAAAGATGACCCTTATGCTTCTGATAAGAAGAAATTAGCAGTGAGCAGGAAAAAAGTTCTTGAGATTGCTGATTTTATCATTCCAGGACATGGAAAGATGTTCAAGGTCAAGAAATAATTCTATACAAACCTTTTTAAACCTCTCTTTAATAGATAATTATGTGATGAAAGATGGCAAAGATAAGAAGCCCAATCTGCTCAGTTATGGGGCATGTGGACCATGGCAAGACAAGCATACTAGACAAAGTTAGAAACACTGCTATTGTCAAGACAGAAGCTGGAGCCATCACACAGGCAATTGGGGCATCTATAATTCCTCTTGATGTTATCAAGAAGGTTGCAGGCGGACTTCTTTCTGCAATGAACATTAAATTTACTATTCCTGGCCTGCTTTTTATTGACACTCCTGGGCATGCTGCATTCTCTGCATTAAGAAAAAGAGGAGGTAACCTTGCTGATATCGCAATACTTGTAATTGATATTAATGAAGGGCTTAAGCCGCAGACAGAAGAAAGTATTGAGATTTTGAAAAGCTATAAAACTCCATTTATTATTGCTGCAAACAAGATTGATTTGGTTTCTGGATGGCAAAAGAAAGAAAAAAATCTTATTGCAAATATTGAATCTCAGGCACCTGATACAACTGCTGGCTTTGAAACAAAGCTGTATGGATTAGTTGGCAGAATGCATGAATTTGGTTTTGAGGCAGATAGATTTGACAGAGTAAAAAACTATACAAAGCAGATTGCAATTGTTCCTGTAAGCGCCAAAACAGGAGAAGGAATTCCAGAACTGCTGATGGTTTTGACAGGGCTTGCACAAAGATATTTTGAAGACAAACTGAAGATTGAAGCAGAAGGTTTTGCAAAAGGAACTGTTCTTGAGGTAAAGGAAGAAAAAGGGCTTGGCATGACTCTTGATGTGATTATTTGTGACGGGAGCCTGAAAAAAGGAGACATAATCATTATCGGAGGTTTGGAAAAGCCGATTGTTACAAAAGTTAAAGCATTGTTTGAGCCAATGCCTCTGGCAGAAATGAGAAACAAGAAATCCAAATTCAAGCCAATGAAAGAAGTTACAGCAGCAACAGGTGTTAAGATTTCTGCTCCAGATATCAAAGATGTTGTTGCAGGCATGCCTCTGAGAAGCTGTTCTGAAAAAGATATTGAAAAAGTTGAAAAAGAAATTCAGAAAGAAGTTCAGGAAGTTATTGTTGAGAAAGGAAACAAGGGAATAATTGTCAAAGCAGACAGCCTTGGAAGCCTGGAAGCAGTTGCAAAACTTCTTGAAGAAAAACAAATCAAAATCAAAAAAGCATCTATTGGTAATATATCAAAAAAAGATATTTCTGATGCTGAGGCAAATTATGAAAAAGACCCGTTGCAGGCAGTTATACTGGGATTTAATGTTTCATCTGATATAAAACCTCCAGACAAAATAAAGATTATTACAAATGATGTTATCTATAAATTGATTGAGGATTTTGAGAAATGGCAGGAGGAAAAAACTCATGCTGAGGAAGCTGAAAAACTGGATATTCTCACACGCCCATGCAAGGTAAAAATGATGCCTGGCTATATCTTCAGGCAGAATAATCCTGCTGTATTTGGAGTAAGTGTTCTTTCAGGTGTGATAAAAACAAAAACTCCTTTGATGAAAGAAGACGGCAAACATGTTGGAGATGTAAAAAGCATACAGGCAGAACAGGAGAATGTTGAAAAAGCAGAGGCAGGAAAGCAGGTTGCTATATCTGTTCCAAAGGTTACTGTCGGCAGGCAGATAAATGAAGGAGATATTTTATTATCTGATATTCCTGAGGATGATTTCAGAAAATTTAAAAAATTAAAAAAATATCTGAGCAAGGCAGAGATTGAACTGCTAAAGGAGATTGCAAAGATAAAAAGAGAAGAGAACCCTGTTTGGGGAATATGATGAAAATAAATGTGGGGAGTGGAAATCCAGTAAAAATAAAGGCAGTTAAAGATGCTTTTAGCAATTATTTTGATTCTCCTGAGGTTGTTTCTATCAAGGTTGATTCTGGTGTTCATGAACAGCCAAAATCATTAAAAGAAATTATTACTGGAGCAAAAAACAGGGCAGTTGCTGCATTTAAGGGCTGTGATTTTTCAGTCGGGCTTGAGGCAGGCATATTTCCTTTTCCAGATGTAAAAACTGGTTATGTTGATACAAGCGCTGCAGTTATATTTGACGGCAAAGATTTCTTTATTGGAACTTCTCCTTGCTTTGAATATCCTAAAAGTGTAATAGAAGCAGTTTTAAAAGGAAAAAAAGATGTTGGAGCTGTATTTGATGAAATCTATGGCACAAATAATCTGAAACATAAAGAAGGGGCTGTTGGAATATTAACAAAAAATATTGTTCCCAGAGATAAATTAATTGAATTAAGTATTGTTATGGCGCTTTGCAGAATTGTAAGCAAAGAACACTATGAAAAATGAACCTTAAAATCCTGAATAAAAAACAGATTAAGAATATCTTTTCCTTGATTAAAAATCAGTTTGGCGCTGATGTTAAGCTTGAATATATTTTTCTGCAGGATGATGACAGAAACCTGTTTGTTATCAATAGGGATATCAGCCGAATTGATTTGAGCAAACTGCGTGTTAATTCTATTGGCATGTATTTTGGACAGGTTAAAGAAACTGAGATAATGCTGGGTATTGAGGCAAGCCAGACGATTGGCCCTTTTTCCAAAAAAAATGTTGTTGAAGTTGACAAACAGACTGCAAAGAAATGGCTTGCAGGAGAGGATTTGGATTATTCCGGCAAATTAAGTAGATATGTTTTGATTAAAAGCAATAATGATTTTCTCGGAACAGGAAAAATAAAAGAGAAAAAGATTCTGAATTCTATTCCGAAACAAAGAAGATTAAAGACAGCTGAAATTATCTAAAGCATTTCATCAATTGGCTTTGCTTTTGTTTTTCCCTTGCCTTTTACTGCTTCTTTTGCAGCTTTTTCCAAATCAACTCCCAGGTCTTTCAGTGCTTTTATGTGCATCTGCATCAGCTGTTCAACTATTGTCAGGATTTTCATCATTTCTTCGCGCTCTTTTGCAAGTGTTGACAAAGCTCCTTTATGAAAGCCGACCTGCTCGTCTTTGCTTGATTTTTCTGATTTTTTTGCCATGAATATCACCAATACTTGTTTTATTATCAGATATTTATAAACTTTACTTATATATCTGCTACTTTAGATGCAATTCTACAATATCCTTGTCATGGAGCTTGTGGTCTATTCCCACCTGAGAACCTGGATGTTTTACAGATGCCCCCCAGATTCTGGCATATCTGAATTTTTCAATGAAGTCCTTATGAATATGTTCAGCCATGTCTTTTATTGTGTTCTTTGTTTTTTTAAGGCAGACCGGCTCATCTTTTTTTAGTTTCTTTCCAGGCTCTTTTGTGTAGATTCTGATAAGACTTAGTTTTGACCAGATTTTGTCTTTCAAAAAGTCAAGATTTTGATTTTTTACCAGGGATATAGGGATAATCTCAAAGTTCTTGTAATCTTTCCGGAGATTTTCCAGAAATTCCTCTGAGCCAGGCAAATCAGTTTTTGTCATAATTATTATCGCAGGCAAATACTCTCTGCGGTCCTCTTTCTTCACCATATCCGGCTGTTTTTTATTAAGATGGATATCTGATTTTTTAAATTCCTTTAATACAGTTGAGATATCTGAACTCTCATCTATGATTAACAAAACTAAATCCGCACTTCTGATTATTGAAAAAAATTGGGGTCCTTTGCCTTTTGATGAAGTCTCTTTTATTATTGCAGGAATCTCAACAACCTGCAGTTTAACTCCGTGATAATTTAATGTGCCTATTTCCGGCTTTACTGTTGTAAACTCATAATCTGCAATCTCTGGCTTTGCATTTGTCAGTTTTGAAAGAAGAAGGGACTTTCCTGTGTTTGGAGGGCCTGCAAGTATTATCTGCGCAGCACCTTCTTTTTTTATTGCCAGAGAAAAGCCTTTTTTTCTTTGCTCTGCCTCTTTTTTTAACAGCCGCTTGAATTTCGCAATCTTTGTTTTAATATCTTTCTGAAGCTTTTCAGTGCCTTTGTGTTTTGGCACCGTTGCCAGCATCTTTTCCAATGCCTTTATTTTTTCAGTTGTTGTATCTGCTTTTGAATATTCAAGCTCTGCTGCTGCATATTCAGCTGTTACATTTGTCGGCATTTTTTATTTATAGCAAATGACACAATTTTTTATACAAAAGGTCATTTGCTTATTACGAACAGACAGCTATTTGTATAAAACTACTGTCAGTGAGTATAGAATACGCAAGATTTATAAATATATTCTTTTAGTCAATAAGTGATGGCAAGCGTATTTTCAGGGGAATTTGTCGGAGGAATGCTGTCAAATTTTTTTACAAGCATCATAATAGCAATAGTTATCCTTCTTATTGGATTTATTATCGGAAGAGTTGTCGGCAAGCTTCTCAAGAAAATCCTGCATGAAGTTGAACTTGATAAAATACTAAAAAAGGCAGGCATAAAACTTGCACTTGAAGATATTCTGAGCCATTTTATAACCTACTTTATCTATTTTATAACTATCATAGCTGCATTAAGCCAGATAGGGCTTTCAACAACCATACTTGACATGGTTTCTGCAGCAATCCTGATTCTGATAATTGTTGCTGTTCTTCTTGCTGTAAAGGACTTTCTTCCAAATGCTTTTGCAGGATTTTTTATTTACAGAAGAGACATGATAAAGCCGGGAGACAGGATAAAGATAAACGGACTGCAGGGAAAAGTGAAAAACATAAGCCTGATTGAAACAGAGATTGAAACAAAACAAGGAGACATCATCCTTGTTCCAAATTCAAATATCACAAAAAAGGCGATTATTATAAAAAGAAAAAAACACAGGCATTAATCAACTTTTTCCAGCAAACTTACAACATTCCAGAGCTGGGTTCTTGTAAACGGCTGAAGATTAACATCATCAGCAACTTCCTCCAGCTCATGAAGAGCCTTATGTATCTTTATTGACGCTTCATCCTCTTCTAAAAGAATTTTTATTGCAGACTCAATTTTTTCCTTTACATTTCTTGGAACAGAAGAATCTTTTTTTAATTCTGTAAGAACATAAACAATATCCTTGATTCTTTGATCTGTCATCATAATCACTTTGCTTCTTTTGAGTCTGACATTCACAAGCATTTAAAATTAAGATTTTGAAGTTTTTTCAGGTTTCAGTCCTTTCATTACTTCTTTCTGCAGTACTTCAGCTTTTTCCTTAATCTGTTTTTCCTGTTTTTCAATTGATTTTATCCTGAGAGCTATTGTTTCTTTTTTTGTTTTGAGGTCTTTCTCAAGTTCATCTTTTTTTGCACTGACCATAATATTCCCGATAATTTTATACACAGTCTCGGAGTTCTTTAGCTCTTTTAATGCTGATTCTATTTCAACAAGCTGCGCCTGAATCTGCTGTTTCTGCATAAGAAAATTATTCAGGCCCTGTTCAAATAATTGCAGCTGCCCTATTTTATTTTCAGTTTCTTTATTCATCTTGCCTTCACCTTTGTTGCAACTGTTCTTGGTTTGAATAGAATCTTGCTTCCGCAATAAGGGCATCTTACTTTTTTTCTTATGTAATCTGCTGTTACTTTTTTATTGCAGTTGAAACATTTGTAGCTTACCATTTATTTTTCCTCCTTTTCTTCACCTTTTGATGCAGGTTTTGATAATGAATATGCTTTTCCTGTGAATTTTGCATTGCATTTCTTGCACAGCCATATCCCCAGGGAAACTCTTTTGACTTTTTCAGCGCGGCAATAAGGGCATTTATGCTTTCCTTTTAGAATTGCCTCTATCTTTGCAAGCTTGTGTTTTACTGTTCTTCCATATCTCGGTCCAAATCTTTTTACAGAACCTAATTTTTGCGCCATTTTATACTTTTGTTTTTAAGTACACCCTTGTTTTTAAGATGGGGCTGCCCGGAAATTCACAATTTATCATTACTATAAATTGCTTTGAACCGGGGTCGTCTGGCCCCAAACCAGAAAGGATAATTCTTGCAAAGAATCATGCAATCTTTGATTTCTTTGAGCCAAGCTACCCTACAGCCCCTGTTCTTGTTGCTTTAACAATCTGAAACGCTTTATAAAGATTTCGGAAAAGATGTTAAAATATCCACATTAATAAAAGAATTAAACCGGCTCAGGATATTCATAAATTTCTTCTTTGTAGTTTTTTAGAATTATTTTCTTTTTCTTGTGCTTTACTACATAATTAGGAAGCAAAGGAATTTTTCCTCCGCCGCCGGGAGCATCTATTATAAAATGCGGCACTGCCATCCCAGTTGTATGTCCTCGGATTGCTTTTATTATATCCAGTCCCTTCCCAACATTTGTCCTGAAATGATTTGTTCCTTTTACAATATCTGCCTGATAAACATAATATGGCTTGACTCTTATCTGCAGGAGTTTCTGAACTAATTCCTTCATAACTTTTGGATTATCATTGATTCCTTTTAGTATGACGCTCTGGTTTCCAAGAGGAATTCCAGCGTCTGCAAGCATTTCACATGCTTTTGTGCTTTCTGGTGTTATTTCTGCAGGATGATTGAAATGGGTATTTATATACATCGGATGATATTTTTTTAATACTGCACAAAGTTTTGGAGTAATTCTCTGGGGCATTGTTGATGTAACTCTTGTTCCGATTCTGATAATTTCAACATGGGGAATTTTTTTAAGTTCCTTTAGAATTGATTCAAGAAAAGTATCTGATAAAAGCAATGGGTCTCCGCCAGAAAGAAGAACATCCCTCACTTCTTTATGATTTTTAATATATTCTATTCCGAGCATTACCTGCTCTTTTGTTATTCTTTTAAGTGGATTCCCTACGCGCCTTTTTCTTGTGCAGAACCTGCAGTATGTTGCACATTGATTGCAAACCAGCAGGAGAACCCTGTCAGGATACCTGTGAGTAAGCCCCGGCACAGGAGAGTCGCGCTCTTCTTCCAATGGGTCATCCAGACAAATCCCGTTGCTTTCCAGTTCATCTTTATCTGGAATGCACTGCTTCCAGATAGGGTCATCTTTTT
>JAHWIL010000057.1 GCA_019322545.1 Candidatus Woesearchaeota archaeon | reverse complement strand
TAGGCAGTGATTTTAGAGGAGGTACAGGAGGAATTTCCAATCTTTTTTTTTCAGTGAATTTCAATTGCTTTTCTTTTTTTAGAAATTTGAATATGTCCATTAAAATCTACGCCTCCCCGATTTACTACTTAATAGAAAATTACTCATTATTAAAGCTTTTCCTACTATTTCAAAATAACAACAAATTTTTATAAAAAATTGAACTCTTATCTGGTTATGAAGAAGGCATTATACTGGAGAAAACTAAAGGACAGCACTGTGCAGTGCCAGCTCTGCCCCAGATTATGCACAATAAAAAATAATGAAATTGGGAACTGCAGAACAAGAAAAAATGAAAATGGAATTCTTTATTCCAGGGTTTATGGAAAAGCTGTTTCATCATACATAGACCCTATTGAAAAAAAACCATTGTTTCATTTTTTTCCAGGAAAAACAGCATTTTCTATTGGAACTGCTGGATGCAACCTGCACTGCAAATCCTGCCAGAACTGGTCAATCTCGCAGGCAAATCCAAGTGATTTGCAGAGTATTGAGCTTTCCCCTGAATCAATTGTTGCGCAGGCAGAAAAGAATAACTGCAAATCAATAGCATATACTTATACTGAACCAAATGTTTTTTATGAATATGTTCTTGACACAGCAAGGCTTGCAAGGAAAAAGAAGATAAAAAATATTATTGTAACAAACGCATTTGCAAATCTGGAGCCGATAAAAGAGCTTTATCCTTATATTGACGCAGTTAATATTGATTTCAAAGCATTTGATGATGAATTCTACAGAAACATCTGCGATGGAAAACTCGAACCTGTTCTCGATGCAATAAAGCAGATTAAGAAGGTGGGTGCTTGGATTGAAATAACAAACTTGATTATTCCAACATTAAATGACAGCATGGAAAAAATAAAAGAAATGTGCATTTGGATAAAAGAAACCCTTGGAAAAGACACGCCATTGCATTTCTCGAGGTTTTTTCCAGATTATCTGCTGAGAGCTCTTTCTCCAACCTCTGCTGAAACCCTTGACAATGCTTACGAAACAGCAAAACAAGCCGGGTTAAATCATGTTTATATTGGAAATGTTGTTTCAGACAAGGAGAGCACATTCTGCCCAAGATGCGGAAAACTTTTGATAAAAAGATTCGGATTTCAGATTCTTGAGAACAATATCAAAAAAGGAAAATGTTCCTGCATGGAACATATTGCAGGTATCTGGGAATAAATACTGCGGACTAAAGTCCGCAGTATTTGAGAAAATTGTCAGAAGGATATCATATCATTCATCTGCAAACTAAAGTTTGCAGTATTCTGACAATTTTTGATAAACTTTAAAAAAACAAAATATTATCTTTCTATAATGAAGGGGATAATCTTGTTTTTCTTGAGTCTGGTAATAATAATCAATACAGCAATTGATACAGCCGCTGCAATAAGTGGGCTGGAGATAACTGTGTATCTTGATGATGTTGTTTATACTGGAAATACATATACAAAACTCTTTAAGATAAGAAATCTTGACCATGTTTCCGGAGAAACTGACTGCATTAACCTCACTCTTGGCTATAATATCTCAGATATAAAATCAGATATTGTTGAGGTTACATGCCTTAATTCCTGGAAAACTGCAAATACCGGAGAATTTACACCTGTTGTTGCAGGAGATTATGTTTTATGCGGATGGATTGCAGATACAACAGCAGCTTCCTGCAAAAACATAACAGTCCTTAATCAGGGAGAAGAAGTAATTGAGGAAGAAACGCAGCAGCAACAGACTGAATCTGAAATAGAGATTCTTGGCGCAGATGATGTGAAATTTGGCGGAGTAATTGATGTCAAGGCAAGGGTTTACAGGGGAGACACAAAAAAATATGCTGTTTATGCTGAAATTGAAGATATAAGCAAAAAGACAACAATGCACTTCAAGGACAGATTCACAAATTACACGCTGACAATCCCTGTCCAGATAAAGCCGAACTGCGATGAAAAGTACCAGGAAGGAAAATATG
>JAHWIL010000056.1 GCA_019322545.1 Candidatus Woesearchaeota archaeon | reverse complement strand
GTAATCATATATAAACCTTTCGGTTAGTCTAATTAGAAATTATTCAGCTGATACTTCCACTACTCACTTGAAAAACAATCCAAAAACATATTTGGCAATAGCCAAGCTTGATGTCAATCCAGGCGAATCAATTCCAATTAACTGAATACAATTTCCATGTTTATCATCTTTTTTAATAACAAAATCTTCGCAGTCATGCAGTTTTGCCCGTATCCCGCTGTAATCCAGACTTAACTGCCCAATCTTGATATTTGGGAAATAGGATTTTATTTTTTCATGGAAATATTCTGCAGACTGCCTGTTATTTTCATAATCTTCTCTATCATCAACAGATATTGCAGTAGGCCCGATAAGAACAACAGAGCCAATCCCATACTCTCCTTCTTTCATCTCAAAAGTAGGTGTCAAATGAACTCCGAGAGTTCTTGCTTTCCTGCCGTCAATAGTATGTGTTAAAGGTGCTGGATAAACACACATCTGGTTTATATCAAGCTCTGGTTTTTTCCTTTGGTTGAATTTGCAGTACTCTCCGCGCACAGGCATAATAACATGGTTGATATCCGGATTAACCATTCTTGCAATTTCATCAGAATAAAGCCCTGCAGAATTAATCAAAATATTTGTTTCAAACCTTACTTCAGAGTCCCGTCTCCTTACCTGCAATTCAAATGAATCTTGTTTTGGTCTGATATCAATAATCTCAGATTCTGTAAGAAATTCAACACCATTGCCATCAGCCAGGCTCTCTAATGTCTTAAGATAACCAACAGCATCAACCAATCCAGTTGTAGGAACATAAAGTGCAGAAACACCATAAACATTCGGCTGCATCTGTCTTAATTCTTTTTCAGAAATCATTCTTATTCCGGGAACTCCATTATCATTTGCTTTCTTAAGATAAGATTCAAGTGTCTTTTTTTCATCTGCATTTGTTGCAACAATAAGCTTTCCGGTGTTTGCGTGAGGAACATCATGTTCTTTGCAAAAATCATACAGCAGTTTGTTTCCTTCAACACACAGTTTTGCTTTTAAAGAATCTTTATTATAATAAACACCTGCATGAATAACACCGGAATTTCTTTCAGATTGAGCAGTTCCCAAGCGCAGCTCTTTCTCAAAAAGAAATATGCCTTCATGATATTTTGAAAGTTCATAAGCTATTGCACAGCCAACAATTCCCCCTCCAATTATTGTTATTGGGATTTTTTCTATTTTAACCTGCCTCATTCTTGCTAAAACCCAGTTCTTCTAAAATCTCTTCCTTAGAAACCATGCTATGTTTCATAAATTACAGCATATATAAATTTTTTTCTCTGGTTAGACGAGAAACATAAAAAGAAATGTTGTAGTTATCAGGACAATTATTTTAAATATATCTCATCTAATTTAGAGCCGGGAAGCAGAAACAGATGCCTCAACATATAGTCCTTTATTGCACACTTAACAAATTTTTCATTTTGTCTCAGGGCTTTTCTAACACCATTTCTTGCCCTGTAGATTATCTTTGTTCCTTCAAAACTGCGTTCAAACAACCTTGCATATTGCCTGACAATTGATTTTTCTCTTCGGATTGGGCTCTTTTCATGACTAAATAATTCATCATTTTCTAATAATGCCATAAGTGTTGTTTCTGATTCTATGCTTCTATCTGGAACACGTTTTAATTCTGTAATGATATTGGAGCCGTCTAGATAAATACCAATCACAAAACTGTCTCCAGTAGATAATTCATACTCAGAGTCATCAGTCTTCTTAAGATGATATCCTCCATTGCGAATATCCTTGACAACATCATCAAGCGCATCAGCGAGTTGTGCTCTAAGAACTGTCCTCCTATAAGGAGATCTTGCCATAATCATTTTACTATTGTATAGGTTATTTGTGTTATTTAATGATATAGCATTTAATGTATATACCTGCAAGACTGTTAAATACAACAGGAATCTCTGCTTAGTTCGGAATTTGCCTGTAAATATTATATTGGTTTATCATAAATAAAAGAGATTATTTAGGAAATATTTATAAACCATGGAAATTTAAAACTAATTATCATAAAAAGGGTGATAGAATGAAAATTATTCTTACAAAAAAACCAAAAAATCCCACAATCATAGAAGGGTTTCCTGGCTTTGGCCTGGTAAGCACAATTGCAACAGAATTTCTTATCGACCATCTGAAAACAGAAAAAATAGGAAGAATCTGGACAACAAAAATTCCTGCAATGATTGCAGTTCACGGCGGAAAAGTCGTGGAGCCAATAGGGATATTCTATAATAGAAAATACAATCTTGTGATTGTTCATGTTGTAAGTGCTGCAAAAGACATTGAATGGGACCTTGCAGAAGCAATTGTCCAGCTTGCAAAACAGCTGAATGCAAAGGAGATTATTTCACTGGAAGGCATTGGAAGCACAAAACCAGCTGAAAAAACACGCTCATTCCATTATTCATCAGGAAAAATAAATGCAGACAAGCTGTCAAAATTCACAAATGCCCCGTTAAAAGAAGGAATTATCATGGGACTAACTGGTGCATTGATGCTTTTGGGAAAAAACAGGATGATATCAACAGCAATATTTGCAGAAGCGCATTCAGACATGCCAGACAGCAAGGCAGCTGCAAAAACACTTGAAGTTCTGAACAACTATCTTGGACTGAAGATTGATACAAAGCCGCTGATAAAACAGGCAGAAAAATTTGAGGCAAAATTAAAAGGCATGCTCTCAAAAGCAGCAACAATATCAAAAATCCAGGACAAGAAAAAATTATCATATGTGGGATAAATTTTCTAATTTGTTACATTATTTCAGAAGAAAGCCTTTTATATAACCCCAATTTTTTAAAATATAGGAATTGGTTTGCCCTGTAAATTTTTTGTATTCACAGGCAATTTCTAGAATTGTAGAGGTAAAGAAAATGAACTTAGGAGATATAGTTATAGATACAGGTACGAATGGAGAATTTGAACCAACAGATGAAGATTC
>JAHWIL010000055.1 GCA_019322545.1 Candidatus Woesearchaeota archaeon | reverse complement strand
GTGTAAACAGGGATATTCCTAAGAATAGAAATAGGATTCCTAAAATCTTATAAATCTTTTTTTGCATTTTTTTATGGTCTGTATTTCTTCTTAAGAGCTTTCATGTCTGCTTCTGCTTTTCTTTCTGTTTCTGCATCCTGTGTGACATTTCTGAGCTGGTTGAGTTTTCTGATAATTGTTGCATAGCTCATTTTTTTTATCATCCTGTTAAGGATTTTCAAACGCTCTTTCTGCGGCATTCTTTTTTTCCATCCGCCAAGATATCCTTCTTTTCCTTCTGTAAATTTAGACCAGTACCTTGTTGGCTTTTTTTCCGGCATTTTAAATTAGTAACCTCCTTCTTTTCATTATAATCCCCTTACCTATATAAAATTATAGGATTTTATAATGCCGGCAGAAACCAGCTGCACATTTTACTTTAAAGTAGCATGATTAGAAAAATTTATAAATATCTTGCAAACTGTTTGTAGCATGGTCACAGAAGAATATATTCAGGAGCTTAGCCGGCATTTTTCAGATAGAGACGAGGCTCTTATCAGGTTAGACAGCATGGCATTTCTTGCATCAGAAAAGGGCCTTGATGAAGAACAGATAAAAAGACATCTAAAAGACATGTGCGATATCGCGCGCTTTTACCCAAACATGAAAACGCAGGTTGAAGTGATTAAGATTCTTGAAAATATCTATGGCACAGGAATAAATAATCCTGAAAGCGCTATTTCAAGATACATAAGCAGACAATCTGAAAATGACCCTGTTTTGAACCTGTATCACAGGCTGATAGGGCATCGTGCCAGAAACAGAGGAATTCCCGGAATAAAGGAACTGCAGGACATGGCAAAAAAAGAGATTCATGATTCTTTGCCAGAGGCAATTTCTTTAGAAGCAGTCCCTGAACAAGAAAAAGCTGAAAGTTCTTGTGAAAAAAGTCTTTATGAAGAGAAAGTTGAAACAGAATCAGATTAATCTCCAAAATTTGAAACAAGTTCTGTACTGGAGTTTTCCATCAATCTCCTAAAATGCAAAACAGCATTTTTATTAAAATTTACTGTCCAGTATCCTCTCTTATTGCATTCTTTGCGTTTGCTTATACTATGCATGTGCTCTCTTTTTGTCAATAGTTCACTCAACTCATCTACATATCTGCCTTCTCCGTTTATTGATAGTGATTCTATGTAAACATCAGGGTATTTATCACGTTTGTAAAAATAAGTGGTATCATTGCCCCTGGATTTGATTAAGCCCAGAACAAAACCGTCTATTGTTTCATCTGTCCATGGTATGTTTGGCAGATGGTTTTTATGTATTCGTCTGCTTTCCCCTTGCTTTCTTTTGGATTTACGAAGAGGAAACCTATGCTCATTTGACAAGAAAGACACAAGAGCCATAGATGCTTTATAGATAGAATAGCCATTTAAATCTACTTCACTATCTCCCAATATGATTTTTTTCTCATCTTTCTGGTCATATTCCCTGATTCTTATGCCATGGATGGTTCCCATAAGAGGCATCACCTCTCTCTCCAGCAGATTTCTAACAGATTCTTTTCCACTCAGAAGCACGTCAGTTGAGTTTCTCCCGGAGCTTACTAAACTTCCCAATCCCCAGTAAAAGCCAAAAAGCTTTGCTGTTTTAAAATCATATTCATCTGGCAGCGGAAGCCTGAGTCCTTCCTGCCAGTCCTCACAGCTTATTGTTATCTCGTATATTGGCTCAGATATTTTTGCTACGATTTTTCCATTGCTGTTTATTTCGTAGCCCTTGCATGCATGCAGATTTCCTTTATAATTTTTTGTTTCAATCCTTAATAAATGGATGGCAGGCATCTGAAGTTCTTCAATTTCTTCATAATAATCAGTTTTATAGTGTCTGGAAAGTTCAGCATATAAAACAGACAGAATTCTGTGCGCATTATCCTTGCCCCATTCATCTAAACTGGTAATAACTGCTAATTCTATTCCTGAAAAATCATGGATGCCTTGTTCAGCAAAAAAATAAGCAGCATCTTTTGCTTTTGAAAATACAGTTCCGTTAAAATAAGGAATTTCCCTTATTCCTCTCTGCTGGAAATGCTCTTCCCACTCTGGTATTTCCAGCTCACTCCAGTTATTGGAATATTTTTTTCTGACCATATAGAGAAGACTGTAATCTGGCTTTATAAAATTTTTTAATTCCCGGTTCCAAAATTTAATTTATATATCTCTGGATTTTGGACCTTGAGTGAATGATTAAATGAAATCCATTCCTCTAAATTCAAGGGAGAATAAAGGCTATCTCCTCTTTCCTTATTCCTGACAGGAAGAGCTGCATCATCTTCTCTGACTTTTTTAATATATGCAGATTCGCGAACATACTCACCAACTAAGTTATCTATTATTTTTTCAACTTCTCCTTCTCCAGCTCTTAAAACCTTTAAAGCAATAGCTTCCTCGCTCGCGTGTCTTTTAAAGCGAAAGTTTGCGCCAACATATATTCCAAATAGAATATAGCAGGACTCTCTTTTACAAACCTCAAAATATGTTAGAAATTCCGCAGCAGCATCTTTTTTGAATTCCCCTCCTTCAACAAAAGGATTATCTTTTTGCCGCAGGATTCGTAGGTTCATATAGTGTTCTTCTCCTGTTTTGCCTCCTGTATTATTTTCCATACCCTATATATTATTTATTATTATATAAATATTATTATTAAGAAGTGGTGAAGATAAAAAGATTTATAAGTGTTAGAAAATGCCTTTTATTTAAAATGATTATGAAAATTGATGAGGAAGTAAGGAAGCATTACATAATTGAGATGATTTACCGCCCTGATTCTGAGACTGACAAAGCCCTTTTAATGGAATTAAGCGCAGGGGATGCTGATAGAAAAGGGGAATTATACAGGCAGGTGTTGGAAGGAAAGTTAAAACGAGAAGAGATTCTTAAAAACTGGCAGGAATTTCATTCACTAAGCGGACCAATGGATTTATACCTTCTTCCCCAGGGAAAATATAATCAGGGAGATGTGCTGGATACAATACCGGAAAGCGCGGTTTTGTTTAGAAAGGACTGCGAACCAGGGGATTTTCATAAGGAGTTTTTTGGCTAGATTTGCAGTTTTCCTTCTTTTATTATTGTTTTTTTATCAACAATCATGGTTGGTTTTTTAATAACACCGTCAAGATGGCATTTTGCTTTTATTTTTCCTCCGATTGCAAATGATGAGCCCAATGCAATATGGCATGTGCCGAGGACTTTTTCATCTTCAAGAATATTTCCTGTTAGTTTTGCTTTTGGATTAACACCAATGCCAAGCTCTGCAATGTGATATGAATTTCTGTCTCTTAATCTTTTTAATGTGTTCCTCAGCTGGGCTGCAAGCCTGCCTCCTTCAATCCTGACAGCATACCTGTTTTTTACTGTTATCTTTATTGGCTTGTCAACCTTCTTGTCTAATATAGAGGCGTCAATAACAAAAATACCATTTGCAGCAATAGGATAAAAATAAGCTTCTCCTGCCGGAAGATTATTCCAATGTCCTTTATATCTTAAACCATGCTTTTTTCTTTTGTCATATCTTATTTTTGGAATTTTAAAGGTGATATCTGTTCCTTTTTTTGTGATTACCCTGCATTTCTTTGCTTTTCTTAATCTGTTCATTATCTTTTCTTTTGTTTTATTCATCTTATTATAATCAAGGATAATAGAGCGCCTCAGCATTCCTGCTGTGATGCCTGGCATTGAGGCAATTCTTGCTCCTCTTTGTGTTGCTCTTTTTCTTGCAGTTGTATGGGACATTGATTTTTCTGTAATCAGCAGCAGGACATCTGTTTTTTTCATTGCATCTGCAGCATACCCTGGAGGCTCTTCTCCGTGTATCTTTCCAACAGGTATTTTTATTATTCCTGCGTCATCAGACAGTTTCTTTGCCTGATTATAGAAGAGTTTTCCAAGATTTTGTTTTATTTTATCTGTGACAATCAATACTCTTTCATTTTTTTTGACTTCAAACAATTTTTTCAGAATAAAGTTTGCAGATTGTTTTAGGGTTGTCATTATATGCAGGTTAGGATGTATTCTATTAAAGATTATGAATCACTAAGAAGTAGTGATGTATAGAAAGATTTATAAAGAAATTGTTGCTAAATTTACAGTATGAATGAAAAATCTTATTTTGAAGAATTGCCAGAACTCCCTGATAAGGATAGTCTTGATTATATTGCTATGCTTGATGAGAGATACCGGCAGTTGGCAGAAATTAATGAAAAAAAAGCAGAAAAAGATTTAACACTTATGAAAGAAATCATGGAAAAGTTGGAATCTATTGGAAAAACCGAGGTAGACAGGACAATAACCAGAGACGATGGATTTGGAAATATTAAAGAAAGTCACCATACAAAAATAACCAGGATAGACCTTCCGGAGATGATTGAGAATCTTGAAGAATTAAAAGATAAGTATATGGATAAACTGGGTAAAATAACAGAGCGCAATGATAGGTTGGATAAAAGGCTTGAGGAGTTTCTTGGTGCAGTGCATGAGTTTACTGAATTAAAGCCAGTGGTTGAAAAAGAAAATGATAAAGTTGTTTTATATGTTACGCATGGAGATAAATCTGAAATTTCATATGTTGATATTATTTTATCCAGGCACAGTACTTCAGAGCTGGAGAAAGCGCCTGAATTCCTGTTTCCATATGTTGAGCTCCTGCTATCCAGGCACAATAGTTCAGAACTGCAGAAAGCACCTGAACTCCTATTTCCCTATGTTGATTTAAAGGACTCCCCGATCCTTACAGGGCTGGCAATAATGCATCCTGATTCTGACATCTATGTTGCACACAACCCTCTGAAATCTCTTAAACTGGAAGATATGATGAAATATGCAAGGGAAAAAATCTGGGAAAAATATGCAAAAAGAAATCCAGAAGCAGCTGAAAGGGCTATGAAAAAGAAAAAGAAAATGGGAATGATTATAATTGGAGAAGGAGAGATGCCTGATATTTCAGAGATTATGGAAAAACTTCTTCCAGATGAGATTGCAAGAAAAATACTGGAAAGAACAGAACTTACAGAAGAAAAATACAGAAATAAATGCCAGTCATGTGAAAAGAAAGATGGGTGTTCTGGTTACAGCATAGCAAAAGGATTATATGATAATGGTAAAAATACAGGTTTTGATAGAAACAAAAGATTTGATTTAGGACATGATTTTGGATTAAATTAGAATTTTAGTTTTTTATATTTTTAGTTTTTTCCCATCAACAAAAACCTTTGGATTTCTGAAGATTTGATCCAGATGAGTAATTGCATATATTGTTCCGCCAAACCAGTAATTTGAGCCAAGAGCAATATGGGCTGTGTCAAGTGCTTTTTCATCCATGATTGTTGCTCCTATTATCCTTGCCTTTGGATTTATGCCAATGCCGAATTCCCCTACGCGTTTTATTCCCCATGGGTGTTTTGCTTTTTTCTCTGCCCAATCAAGTGTTTTTTTCAGATTATCTGCTTCTTTTCCGCCCTTAATCTTGATTGCTTCATCTTTTTCTATTGTAATTTTAATTGGCTCTTTTATCAGCTGGGTTCCAAATCTGTAAGAAGAGCTTCCGTCAATTACCGCTGTTCCGTTTACTGTTTTCCATTTTGGAGGAATATATACTTCTCCTGCAGGCATATTGCCGCCTGTTCCTGTTTCTCTTGCATTTCCATCATTGCATTTTGCTGTTTTTCCCCTGATGCTCATTCTCAAATCTGTTCCTGCAGGTGTTGTGACATGAAGCTCAGAGCCATTATCCAGCTCTGATTTTATTTTTCCGGCTTTTTCACTCATTTTTTCATAATCAATATTAACTGCATCAATAAAATGAGCATATTTTTCTGTATCCAAATCCCCGAGTTTTGTTGCAGAAAGCCACCTGTGCTTCTGTTCTATTGCAAAAGTCCTGTAGCTTTTTCCCAGTTCTGCTCCAAGCGAGCCGATTCTGTATGACATGCAGGTAATTATTATATTTTCTTTTCTCAAATCAAGCATTGCATCTGTTATTTTTTTATCTGCCGTTTCTCCTTTTATTCGTGGCTCCTGAAGAACCAGATGGGAGTTTAATCCAAGCTCTTTTGCAGCAACATAGTAGGATGCTGCCATTAATGGAGCTATTCTTTTTCCTGCATAACCATAATCTGCAATGATGATTATTTTTTCTTTTTTAGCATCAAGGCATTTTTTCAGAAGATTCTGGAAAT
>JAHWIL010000006.1 GCA_019322545.1 Candidatus Woesearchaeota archaeon | reverse complement strand
ACCCTCTGATGGAAAAAATTGAAACTGCAATGTCTATTAAAAAGACTAAGGAAATTGAATTAGAACAGGAACTTGGTCTTACAAAACAATCTCTGTTAAGCAATACAGAATTGTTAATGTCCGATATAGATGAACTTACATCATCTAAAAATTATTATCCTGTCTCTGAAAAAATGTTAAATAAAATGTTTGGCATGAGAAGATTGTTAAATAAATGTTTGATTCACAATGCAAAAGAGATAATAATTAATAGTGCTATATCCACTGTAACCCCTTTGCCAGTATGCTTAGTATTACTTGCATTCTGTATATGGGGAAGTATTGAAGGAAGTCAACATGGCATAGCATTACTAAAAGCTATATCTATTGGTGGTATTATTATTTCTTCTTTTGGTGCTATCATTGGTCTTATTGTGTTATGCAATAAAGGAATAAAGATTAGTTATGATTTTGTAATAACTAGATTAAAAACAGAAAATATAAAATCTACAAGCAAGAAAATTCCTTATGGTGCATTATTAAAACTTAAAGAGGCAAAGGACACAGAGATATTTAAGGATTTTATTATTGCATATCCTGATGTTAATATGAAACATAAAGAAATAGATATACAACTTCCTAGAATGGAACTTGATCCAGCACTTCTTGGTGTAACTGATGATAACAGAATGTTTCTGATTTGCTGGTGGGATATTAAACATGACATTGACAAAGCAGACAAGAAGATAGATTGGATCAAAAACTTTAAAGTTGAAGTAAATTAAGGAGAAGGAAATGAAAAGAGATTGTATTATACATGCAAGAAACAAGTACAAGATAAACAAACTATCTGATGGAACAGAAGAACATGTCAGCGTAGGTTTAACTTGTGAGCCTATTCCTAAACATGAAAAAGAATCACATTTCATAGGAAGTAATGGTGGATATACTGTTGCTATTCTTAAAAATCCTGATGGAAAGTTAAATTGGGGATTTGCTAAATGTAATTTAACAGATACATTTAATAAGAGAATAGGCAGAATTATTGCAGAAAATAGAGCATCACATTATAATATACAAACACCAGATGATGATTTTGATATTATAAGAAAAACTGCCTATGAATTGTTCAATCTATTACCTACTGGTAGAGGAATAAGACAAGCCCATGTAAATTTGCAAAAGAATGGCATTGCCATTCTTCCAAAAAAATAAATAAAAAAAGTCCAAAAATTTGAAACAATCATTTATCCAAAAATTTATATTATAACAGATTCATTTTTCTCACATAAAAAATCAAAACCAAACCATTAACAAAAGGAAAAAAAATGAAAAATAATAAGGGAAAAATAATTGGGATTCTTGCGGTAGTCTGTTTTGTTGCTCTATGGGGTTTATGGAGTCAACTTACAGGCAGGGTAGACTTCAAGGAATACCATGTCAAACAGGCCGCCATTTCAGGTGAAATGTCTGTAATAAGTGAACCTGGAATTTACGCAAGATTATTTGGAAGTGTTCAGCCATATACAAGGGCTGGAATGTTTTACTTTTCTCAAGAAGATTTAGATGGTGGAAAATCAGCAGAATCCCAAGCATTAAAAGCAACATTTATGGGGAACTCTACTGCTGATGTATCTGGCATATGTAAATTTATGTTGCCTACTGGTAAAGAACATCAATTAGCACTTCATAGATTATATGGTAGTAATCAAGCAATTGAAATGCAATTAATAAGGAATGCTATTGCTGGTGCACTTAAGCAGACTGGCCCTATGTTCAGACCAGAAGAAGCGTTTATTACTAAGAGAGCACAGTTTACTAATCTTGTAAGGAGACAGTTGGAAGAAGGTTTATTTGCTACTTCTACTGAAATAGTTGAAAGACAAGAAATTGAAGAAGAATCAATTGATGCAAATGGTAAACCATTACCTCAAAAGATTAAGGTTATAAGAGAATCAGTAACATCATTAAAAGTAGTTAATGGCAAACCTGTAATTGAACGGCCATCTGTACTTACACAGAATGGTATTATCATAACTGACTTTGTGATTAAAGATTTTGATTTTGATGATGTAACTGATGCCAATATTAAAAAGAAAAAAGAGGCAGAACAAATCCAGGTTGTGGCAAGGGCTAATGCTGAAAAAGCAAAACAAGATGCTATTACTGCAAAGATGGAAGGTGAGGCTAGAATAGCAAAAGCCAGAGCAGATGAACAAGTTGAAAAAATCAAAGAAGTAACAAAGGCAGAAAAAGCCAGGGACGTTGCTAGACTTGATGCAGAGAAAGCTATAGAGGTAGCTAAGAAGATTAAAGCAGAAGGTGATGCTAAAGCGTTTGCCGCCAAGAAACTTGTAGAGGCTGGATTGACACCCCTTAAGCGAGCACAAATTGAAAAGGAAACTATGATAGGTATGGCAGAGGCTTGGGCCAAAAGACCTGTACCTGTAATGGTGGTAGGCAGTGAAGGTGGTAAAGGTGGAATTGATCCTCTTGCCCCATTGGGATATAAAGCAATGGTGGAAATGGTCAATGAACTGAAAACCCAAAAGAAACAATTGTCACAATAAGATTGGTTGTTGATGCAAAGAAGAAGGGAGATTTAAACCTCCCTTT
>JAHWIL010000054.1 GCA_019322545.1 Candidatus Woesearchaeota archaeon | reverse complement strand
TTCCAGCCATTGCAGGTGATTTTCAGAATGCATTGTTTTTGAGAAATGGATTTTTTATTTAAAGTTTGCTATATGCTATATAATTAAAAAAATGATTATCAGTATAATCAGGATTATGTCTAAAATAACTTCCAGATAGGATTCTATAAAATAAAACTTGTCAATTTTTGTTCTTAGGAATTTTTTCTGTTTTATATTAGCATAATCCAGCAATAGATGAGAATAATACCCAATACCCAGGATTAAAGCAATCTTCCAGTTTAAAAAATAAATCCCTGCAATTACAAGCCCAAAAACAAGCGCGCCCTGCCAGTGATGCACAAAACTCCATCCATTAAAACGATGAAACCTCGCTGAATCATTCCATGTAGCTTTCAAAGAAAATTTTTTTGATTTTGCATTAAGAATATGCTCAACATAATGGTCTATGTCAATCAAAACCCCGATTATTCCGCACAATACAGCATATTCCCAGGTAAAGATATTTAATTTTACTAAAAGTAATGAAATGGTGAATGGAAAAAGAAAATGGGTATATGGGAGCATTTTACTTTTTTCTCTTGTGGCTTAGCATTCGGTCTAATTTTTTATGAAGGTCTTGTATCTCTTTTTCTGCTTTTCTGTTGATATAATAATCATATCGTGCCTGAAGCCTGTCTCTCTGTTCTGTTCGGTTCTGGCTCATTAGAATAATAGGCGCCTGAAGTGCTGCAAGGCATGACAGGCAAAGATTAAGCACAATAAATGGATAAGGGTCCCACCTGTAAATAAACATCATCATGTTGAGATAAATCCAGATAAAGATTATGACAAGAACAATAGAAATAAAAATCCAGCTCCCGCAGAATCTTGTCAGGATATCTGCTGCTTTCTGTCCAAGTGTTCTGTGTTCATGCGGCAAATCCCTTAATGCAGGATGGTCTTCATGATTCTCTTTTTCCCCCTCTTTTTTATGCATATTTTGGGTTATATCTGATAGTATATAAAGATTTCTTTCTTATTTATAAATATATTAATTTAAAAAGAGACCAAATAATGCTTTATTTGTCTAAATGAGATTTAAAAAGTCTTATTTTATGATAAAACCAAAGGTTTATATAAATCTATATCATTCTTAAAAAACATGCCAAACATCATATTAAAAGATGGAAAAAAGATAAGATTCAGAAATCCGATAAAACCAATGGAAATTGCTGAAAAAATAAGCAAAGGGCTGTCAAAAAAAGCAATTGGAGCACTTGTAAATGGAGAATTATGGGATTTGCAGACTCCAATTAAAAAAGAATCAACTGTTGAGATTATTACTTCTAATTCAAAGCAAGGGCTCGGGATAATAAGGCACAGTGCTGCGCATGTTCTTGCAATTGCTGTCACCCGCTTGTTTCCGAATGTCAAGTTAGGAATGGGCCCTGCAATTGAAAATGGATTTTACTATGATTTTGACAAAAAACAGCCTTTCAGGCCAGGCGATTTAAGCAAGATTGAAGCAGAGATGCAAAAGGTAATTGATGAAGATATCCCTTTTGACAGGATTGAGCTTACACAGGCAAGAGCAAAGAATATGTTTAAGAATGAACCCTACAAGCTGGAGATGATAGCAGATTTAAGTAAAATAACTGCATATAGAACAGGAAAAAAGTTTGTTGATTTATGCAAAGGGCCTCATATCCAGTCAACAGGAGGAATTAAGGCATTTAGATTGATTAAGATTGCAGGGGCATATTGGAAAGGTGATGTATCAAGGCCGCAGCTGCAGAGAATTTATGGTGTTGCATTTGCAGCAAGAAAAGAGCTTGAAGATTATATTCATTTAATGGAAGAAGCAGAGAAAAGAGACCATAGAAAAATTGGAAAAGAGCTTGAATTGTATTCATTTCATGCAGAAGCTCCTGGAATGGCATTTATACATTCAAAAGGCATGATTATCCTGAATAAGATTCTTGATTACTGGAGAAAAGAGCATAACAAGGCAGGATATAATGAAGTAAGGACTCCTATTGTATTAAGCCAGAAGCTGTGGGAGCAGAGCGGGCACTGGGAGCATTACAAAGAAAATATGTATTTTACAAAGATTGATGAAAGGGATTTTGCAATCAAGCCAATGAACTGTCCTGGAAATATCTTAATTTTCAAAGAGAAATTACATTCATACAAAGAACTGCCATTGAGGTGGGCTGAGCTTGGAATAGTCCATAGGCACGAGTTAAGCGGTGTTTTATCCGGCTTGTTCAGGGTAAGGCAGTTTGTGCAGGATGATGCGCATATCTACTGCACAGAAGAAGATATTGAACAGGAAATTACTGCGATTCTTGATTTGACTGAAACGATTTATAAAACATTTGGATTGAAATTCCATGTTGAGCTTTCAACAAGGCCTGAGAATTTCATGGGAAAGTCTGATGTATGGGACAAGGCAGAGGATATTTTGCAGAAGGCGCTTAAAGACAAGAAAATAAAATATATTGTTCATTCTGGTGAAGGCACATTTTACGGGCCTAAGATTGATTTTCATGTTGAAGATGCATTGGGAAGAACATGGCAGTGCGGAACAATACAGCTTGATTTCCAGATGCCTGAGAAATTCAATATAACCTATGAAGGAAAGGATGGGCAGAGGCACCGAATTATAATGCTTCACAGGACAGTGCTTGGCTCTCTTGAGAGATTCTTGGGAATACTTGTTGAGCACTATGCAGGCAAGTTTCCGCTTTGGCTTGCTCCAGAGCAGGTGAGGATATTAACTGTTTCTGACAAGTTTGACAAATATGCAGAGCAGATTAAATCCGAATTAAAAGAAGGCGGAATTCGCGTTTACTTTGACAATCGCGCTGAGACTGTTGGCTACAAGATAAGAGACGCGCAGGCACACAAGATTCCCTACATAATAACCATAGGAGAAAAAGAAAAGAAAGCTAAGGCAATATCTGTCAGAACAAGGGACAATCAGGTGAAGTTCGGAGTAAAGCTTAGTCCGTTTATCAAGAATTTATTAAAAGAAATAGAAGAAAAGAAGTGATTAATTAGAATCATCCGGTAACAGCAATAATTCTGCATGGTGCTCCATCAGCATCCTGTATTTTTAATGGAAGAATATAACATTGAAATCTTTTTCCAGCCAGTTTTTCCAGATTAATTAAATTTTCAACAATAAGGATGTCTTCTTTCAGGAACATCTTATGAACAGCAAATGGTTCATTATCCACAGTGAAAGAATCTAATCCAACAATGCTTATTCTCCTGTTGATTAATTGCCTAGCGTTTTTTTCAGTAATAACTGGATTATCTTTAAAATAATCTGCCTTGTATGCTCTCTTGCTATGCCCTGTCAGGAAAAATACAATATCTCCTTCCTTCACACCAGTCAAATCTGCTTCAATCTCTTTTTTTCCTCTGGTATCTATGACAACAGCTTCTCCTAAAAATTTTTCCAATGGAAAATCAGTCAGGGTTTTTCCTTTTTCAAGCATATGCAGAGGAGCATCAATATGCGTTGAAAAATGAGACTTGAAGGTTAATTCCTTTTCATTCCAGCCGTCTTTCTCAAGAGTTGCAATCTGTTTAATCTCCTGCTTAAGACTCCCTGGAAAGACTGGTGTTTTTTCATCAATAGGCATTGTTAAATCAATTATCATAGAATAAAGCAGTGTTGAGTAATATATAAATTTTTACATAATGTCTCTGTTATGTGCTATTCTATCTGATTCGCAGAACAATAAAGGAAAAGAAAGTTCACTCAACC
>JAHWIL010000053.1 GCA_019322545.1 Candidatus Woesearchaeota archaeon | reverse complement strand
TGCTTTGATGTATTCTGCATTTTCACGGGAAACTCTTGCCTGGGTAACTGTAGCAGCCAGAACTGTCGCAACTCCTCCAGCCAGCATAATTGACAGCACCAAAACAAATACCAGCACACTGCCTCTTTTTGCGTCTGTCATTTCTGACCCCTTTCTTTTTGAAATATCAAAAAGACACGCGTCTTTGTATCTTTCACATTATCTTCAAAGACTGCCTCTCTTTTTTGTAAACTGCTCCAACTATTGCTCCATTAAGCAGAAAGAGCACCAAGTAACCTATTGCCCAATAGATTACAACACCTTTTGCTATTTTCATGTAGAATGGCAGAGTAATCATGCCTGAAGGAACAACTAGCAGCCAGATTAAAAATCCATATACAAGTCCCTTCTTTATGCCTTTTCCTGGAATGCTTTTGTGCAGCAGTGCAAATAAAGACACAAAGATTACTGATGTCAGAATCATCAGTGCAGCTATCCAGATTATATTGGCTGCTATTACTTCATCCGGCTGCCATATATTCGGCGGCAGGTCATAGACCCAGTTAAACAGCCATCCGCAGGTCAGCCAGCTGTATGCATTGCTTACTATCCAGATAATCAGACTAGCAAACAGAATTCTTTTGATGTTCATGATTTTCTCCTTTTCTTCAAAAAGATATTTACAGCTTGCCACTCATGTTTGAATGACAAGATTAAACATCTTTTATGTTTTGTTGATTAGCAGGGCTATCTCCACTATGGATACTGCAATTATGAAGAGATATACCCATAACATGCTTTCTTCTCCAGGTGCAGCGGTTGTGATATTTGTTTTTTCTCCTGACAAAAATTCATCCAGCAATCTCTTTTTCTCTTCCTCCTCCATAATTTTTGCCCTTTCTTCTAACCTTCCATACTCATTAACATGAGGAAAGGTACACTCTGCCAGTTTATCCAAGGACAACTATTGATTCGCGGTATAATCCTCATCTTAGAATCTTTTTGAAACACTGCCCGGTCATTTCCCCTGCCAGAGTAATCTTTGATAACTGAGACACCCTCGGCATTAGGCGAGCTTTCAAAACCTAATGCCTTGTGAAATGCAATTGAAGCAGTGTTTGCAGGAGATGTGATTGCCTTCAGCTCAGAACAACCCCTTGCTTGTACGACTTTTGCGAAATGGCTGTAAAGACGCTTGCCTAATCCCTGTCCTTTGTGTGATTCCCTTACTGCTGCAAGGTGAATATATCCCACTGAAGGATTCTTCTGAGAGATAAAGCCGAAAAGATATGCTATCACCTGGCCTTTGTCTCGTATGACAAATGCTGTGTCACCGAATTCATACAGAAACATATGGTGGTGAAGATAAAGAGTCCTGTCACTGCCCCAGAAATCAGCAATGTCCTCACGAATCTGAAGGAAATCCTCTTGTGTGCAGTTTTCGATATTCATATCAGTTCTCCTTTCTATGTCAGCTGCCATGCTGCCAGTTAGTTTTAAAAAAGGGGCTTACTAACCTCTATGACTTGTGGTGGATGCATTAAGGAAAGAAGCCCCTCTTCCTGAACAATCTCTTTTAGGGGGGTAAGGAGAAGAGCCAAAAGAGACATGTTCAAAGCTTTATTCCAAACCAACAGACTACTGCTGGTTAATTTTTTAGATGGAGCCAACCTTTTTGTTTAGGGTCATTTGGCAGGAGTCAGCTCCATCTCACGCTGGAGGAGAACAACGCGTATTTTTCAAAATGGTCTTCCTCTTTTTGGTTCTTTTGTGCTTATCAGAACAACCGGAATCCGCACTTGGATATAAGAATTATTACTGCAAGATTGTAGACTGCAGTGCATATCCAGAATCCGGTTTCCTGAGGCTGTCCTTTATCCAGTGCAATGTCCCTGAGCTCTCTTATTGCCACGATGTTGAGGAAACTTATTATGATAATGCCAAAGACCATTGCAGTGACGACTTCAATCTTCATGTCAGTGTTTATTATCAGGGATGTAAGGCTTGATGCGAAAATAGCAAAAGTGAGGCCTGTAAGAAAGATTCTTGATAGGTTTATTGTTGTTAATGTCCTTTGCACAGCTTTCTCCTCTGGGAATCTCAAGTTTTCCAAAAGAATTATAGAAAAAATTGAGAACTAATAAATTTCCTGACTAGGTAAATTCTATAATCTTCTGAAAAATCCATCTACCTGGATTCTCCGCCGCATTTAAGCTCAAAATCTTCAGGAAAAACCTTCTTATCTTGGGAGTGTTCCTGATGATTCATCAACGCATTTGTCCAAAGAAACAAAATAATTCTGTCTCATTTTTGATGGCAGGTATTCTGTTTTTGAAGACTTGCGGTCTTGTTTTTTTGGTGTGTTTTTGTTTTTGGGTAAGAGTATGATATATGTAAATTTAGTATTTAAACCTTTTGTGATATTATAGACTATATTAGAATAATCATGATATTTAAGCCTTTCGGTTATTCTCCCCTATTAGTGGTAACAAATCATAACCCAAGCCAGTTGTCGATATCTTTTGCAACTTCTCTGATTTCTTTGCAGGCTCTTGCCATGTCACGGTGCAGTTCTTCAATCAGGTTTGAGAGCCTTTCAACTCTCAGCATATATCTTTGTTTCTCCTGTATGACTAATCCAGAATTCATTAATTTGTTTATATGGTGTATGATTGTCCCTCTTGTTAATTCCAATCTTAGTGCAATCTCATCTGAGCTTAATGATGTTCTTTGTTTTGATGATTTTAATAATTCAAGAAATATCCTAAAGCATGACTTGTCTTTGTCTCTTATGCTGAATAATCCCAGAGAATTTCCCAGCCATTGCAGTTCGTCATTAATATTCCTTTCCGGCTTGCTTAATCTCAGGATTGTTATCTTTTTC
>JAHWIL010000052.1 GCA_019322545.1 Candidatus Woesearchaeota archaeon | reverse complement strand
TTGCATGCAGCTCTCTTGCCTGGAAATTTTCCTGCGATGCTGACAAAGGTGATACGACTCTCTGCAGATGGCTTAATGTGTCAAGAAAATTCTGCCTCTGGATTCTCTGGGAGACACCCTGCCTTCCGCCGACCCATGAGCCGGTTGCCATTGAAGAATATATTCTTGATGTCAGGAGCTTGTCCCTTATGATTACTTTTATTGAGGGGAATTTCCCTCTCTTTACAATTCTCTGGAAGTTGTATAGAAGGTCTCCGATTAACACCTTTATATTGACTCTTAGCAAATCTGCCAGTAAATCCCCGCTTAATTTTAATTTTTTATTCATATAATGGTCCTTGTCATCAAGAGGAAGCTCCTCATTTGAAACATTTATGTATTTTTTAAGCATCTTGCACAGGTTATATGCCTTGTAGATTCTGTCTTCTGGCTTTATTCCAAGATGAGGAAGAAGATACTTGTCAAGGATTTCTTTCATTCTCTCAATCCTTATTTCTTTTGTCTGTGTTATTCCAATTGCCTTTGCAACCATGTCAATTGCATCTTCATCTGTTTTTATATCAATAAACTCGTAAAGATTAATGACTGCCTCGTCATACTGTTTTTTTGAAGAGATGAAATTTATTATGTCCTCGTCTTTTGTGACTCCAAGTGCTTTTAGAAGTATGATTAAAGGAACGCGCTTTACTCTTGTAAAGCTGATGTAGAATATTCCATCCTTCATTCTTTCAATTACGTGCGGAATCTTGAATGAGCCTTTTTCAGAAAATATTTTTCCAACATATTCGCTCGGGCCTGTTGTTGGTTTTTCAACCATAAATCTGTTTGATGCCAAATCTTCTATGATAATTAATGCTTTTTCTGTGCCGTTTATTACAAAGTATCCGCCTGGGTCATCAGGGTCTTCGCCGTGTTTTATTAATTCCTCTCTGCTCATGTTATTGAGATGGCAGTATTTGCTTTTCAGCATAATGGGAAGATTTCCTATCATTGTTGTGAATGATTCTCTCTGAACTCCGTTTACATGGGCGCTTACATCTATATACACTGGCGCAGAATAAGTTATTTTTCTCAGCCTTCCTTCAATAGGATAGATTGCCCTCTTGCTCCCGTCTGCCTCTGTGATTTCAGGCTTTTCAACCCAGATTCTGTCAAACCTTATCTTGAATTCATCAACATCAGGAGGAATAATTGTCGGCATGATTTCCTTGTTTTCCTCAAGAATTACCTTTATTTCTTTTTCTATAAAATTGTTAAATGACTCTATGTTTGAGTCAACAAAACTCTGCTCTTCAAAATATTTTTTAATAAGAGTTTTTTGCTTGTTCATGTGATAACGACCCTGTAATAGATTGATTTTCCTGCTGTCTCGCTTTTTCTTATTATCTTTATGACATCTCCTGATTTTGCATTTAGTTTTGCAATGGCAGGGTCAATTTTTTTTATTTTAGGAAGCTCTTTTATAGTCAGATTGTATTTCTCAAGAACTGCTTTTTTTTCTTTGTCTGAGAGTTTAGTATGTTCCGGAACAAGAATGTGTTTTATTGCTTCTGTCATTTTTGATTTCCTTGTGAAAAATGGGCCGGACGAGATATTCATATCAGTTATTGATTTTTGAACTCGCGACCACCTGATTAAAAGTCAGGTGCTCTATTGCCCACACATTAGTATCAGCACTTTATGCATGCCAGGCTGAGCTACCGGCCCTTTTTTGCCTGTAATTTTACGCCCTGGTCGGGACGCTCAAGCCAAACTCCTTAGTTACTTGCTTTTTGAACCCGAGTCAAAGCCTTTTTGCGGCAATTCTGCCTCGACAGGGCTTTATGATAACCAGACTACACTACCAGGGCAGTTTTCCTTCTATTATCTGTATTAAATCTTTGAAATAATAGAAGTTTATCAGGCATTACTCAAAAGATTTGCTCATCATATATAAAGGTTACGGAAAAAATTCGTTTTTTTGTAACCCAGTAAATCTCTTTGATTTACGCTGTTAACTGTTTTTTAGAGTAAAAATATCCCCGCGGCCGGAATCCCGCAATTTCTTCAAATTGTCTCGAACCAGCAACACCACGGTATCGGCTGGCTTATGTTCATCCAACAGCAAACCTTGCTTTGTCAATAAGTAACTTCTACAGCCGTGTGCTCTACCATTGAGCTACGCGGGGCTATAATTAAAAAGAAAAAGTAGGTATTTAAATGTTACGTGTATTAAGCGCTAACTCCAACTGTATTTGAGCGTGTTATAACTGTTCTCTTGTTGTCTTTGAATTTCATCTTTGCTCTCGGCAGTTTGAAGTTTCCTATTATGCTCAGCTTTGATTTAATATGATAACTGATTAATCTTTCTTCTCCTGGAGCGATTTCTGCGATTTTCCACTTCATTATTGTGCCTCTTTTCCTGTGCTTCAGAGTTTTAACTGGCTTCATTGTGCCTTCTTCCTCTTCTTTTCTGCCCTCTGCAATATTTGGTATCACATCAACAACCTCTATGTCTCTAAACTCTTTTTTGCTTGGATTGCTTATGTCAAGCATGACTTTCATTTCTGACAAACCGCCTTCTTTTGTTGAGATATTTGAGATGCTTTTTCTGATTATCATAGGGCTTTTGTATTTTATGTATAAGCTAAGAGCTATAATGATTATTGCTATCAAATAGATTATTAATCTGTAGTTTACATTTACCTTTACAATCTTGCTTTCACCCGGGCCAAGCTCCAAATCCCATGCAAGATATTTTTTTTCATCTTCTTTTAATGCATATGCATTCGGGTCTGTTGTTGTGATTAACCTTGTAAACATGCCTGTTGGGAATTTGACTGTCTGGCTGTTTCTGATATTTGAATCACTTGAATATGTTATTATGTGGCTTGTTTTCAACAGAAATGAAGAGGTTTCAATATCCTCCTTGAATTTTGGAGTGAATGCAATAACTTCAATTGTTTTTGTATCTGCCTTTTCAATTATCTGGTCTCCTTTTAGCAGTTCAAAATAAACCCTGTATTTGTCTGGCTGTGCTGCAGGATTGAGATTAAGCTTCACTTCAATAACTTTTTTTTCAAGAGGACCTATGCTGATTTTCTGCTCTTTCTTTAATTCAGGCAAATCTCCATAAATCTTTAGTCTTAGGTCAGGGAAATTTAGCTTGTTCAGATTTTCAAAAGTGATTTTTGCTGTTATCGGCTCTCTTGGGTCAATCTGGGTTGCCATGTCAATTGTTGTTTTTATTGTTGCGCTGTATCCGCTTTCTCCAAAATCCCTTACTCCTATGTTCAGCAGTTTTTCAACTATTTCCCCTGCTCCTTTTATAGTTATTTTTACCCCGTATAATCCAGAAGAGGCGATATATTTCGGAATAGGAGATACTTTTATTGTCTCGCTTGTTTCTTCTCCTGCAATTGCCTTTATTTCTAATGGCAGGTTTGTGCTCCATTCCACTTCAGGAGTGTTTAATCTGAATGTTTCATCATCTTCAAGATTGTTTTTTATTTTTAGGAGAAATTCTGCTGTTTCATTAAGATAAATACTATCTTTCACGCTTTCTACTGTAAATTCATAATCTTCTGTGACATTTTCGTCTGCAAAGATAATCGGGATACATACAAGAAAAATCATCAATAGTATTATTTTTTTCAACCACAACACCTCTGTTTAATTTATTATTTTAGATTAAACTGGTATATAAAGTTTTTGATTTATTTTTCTTTTAATTTTTTCACTGTTTTTTTAAAAGCTTCTATCTGCCTTTCTGAGAGGTTTTTGTATTTCAGGTAGTTTATCTTGATATCTCTCAGAAAAGAGTTTTTTTTGTAGAATTCTTCAGGAATATCAAAGAGCTCTTTCATCTCTTTGTCTTTAATTTCGCCTTTCAGTTCGTTTTTTTGGCATTCATAGCAGAGAGGATATCTTTGGTTTCTTGATACAGTTACATAGTTTTTTCTGCATCTCACGCATTTCTGCTTGAATCTGATTGCCATTCTGGAAGTTAGTTTGGCAGTATTTATATAATTTAGGATTTTTATGCCAATCTCTTCTCAGGAATTATCGCCTCTTTTTAATTCTTTCAGGAATGCAGTGCATGAAATTCTCCCTTGCAATAACTATAAAGAATGAATGATTATTCTCTTTCAGGGGAGAATATCCTTCACCATATAAAAAGTTAAATACTGCGAGATATTATTGTTATTCTGCGGGGCAAAAAATGAAAAAAAGAGATTTCAAATGGGCTTCTCTGTTAAAGATGATAGGAGTATTCAGCGTCTTTTTTATATTATTTTTAACTGGCTGCCAGAACTGTGAAAACTGCCCTGAAGCCATGCTTAATCTGGAAATGAATAATTGGTTTGTTAATTCTGATAATAGAAGCCAGCTTTTCTTTGAAACTGAGCTGTATAATTATGGCAGTGTAGAAGCAGAAGATGTTGTATTAAAATGCGAGCTCTATGATCTTGCAGGGGAGATAATAACTTCTGCAACAAAGCAGGTGGACAGCATACCTGCAGAATCTTTTATAATCCAAAAAGTTAAGGCAGACAGTCTTATAGTTGACTATGCCATGCATTATCTTGGAGTATGTGATGTGGTTGACTGCAGTAATTGCAAACTAATTCACGTGAATGGAAGTTGAGCAGTTATCCTATTTGTGAATCGTTTCAGTAGATTCCAGAACTTTATAATAATCTTCAGAAATCAAGGATTTTCCTTCCAGAAGGTGGCTTAAATATTCTTTTGTCGGCTTTAATCCAGCTTTTGTTTTGTCAGGATTTGCAATATATACTATGCATTTAAATTCCCTGCCATTTTTATCTTTAATAACAATATTTTTCCTGCTGTAATTATAAGGATATCCTTCATACTTGTCTAATTGCTTAATTGACTGTTCATCTGTTTCATAGATTACACCTTCAACCTTGGAATTTTCAGAAAGAATGATGCTTGCAAAACCAGCTCCGTTCATTTCATCATTAATTTTAGAAAAATTTAATTTCCAGTTTTGCAGGATGCCTGAGAATCTTTTTTTAATAGAAACTCCTCTGGATATCATCCTTTCTTTATTCATATTTGAACCATATGCAAAATAAAACACCATAAAATAAGACAAGTTAATCTTATTAATAAATATTATGGAAAAATTTATATAATCAATTTATGAGGTATTTTTTATGTCAAAAATCATGTTTATCTGCGCAGCAAATGTTGCAAGAAGCCAGATGGCAGAAGGATATTATAATCATCTTACTAAATCTAAGGATGCTATTAGTGCAGGTGTTTATGACTTCACTGACAGGTATCTGTATCTTCCGGGAGATGTAGTTGGCTTAATGTATGAACATGGCATTAATGTCTCAATGAGGAGGCCAAAGGTTGTAACAGAGCAAATGGTCAGTGATATAGAAAAAATCATTATTCTGTGCGAAAAACAGAAATGTCCTGATTTTCTGGTAAATTCCGGAAAAAATACATATTGGGATATTACAGACCCCTGTAATATGGGTATAGATAAGATGAGAAAGATAAGAGACCAGATAAAAGCAAAAGTTGAAGAGCTTGTTCAATCACCTTCTCAGGTAGCTTGAACTTGGATATTCTTTTTCAGATTAGTCATGATTTAAAATTTTGGTAAGATTTATATATTTAAACTAAAATTTTATTTGCTATGAAGAGAATAATCTTAATTTTGGTTTTAAGCTTGTTCTTGATTGGAGGGTGTTCTAATATGGCTGTTGTTACTTTGAAAACAAATCATGGAGATATTAAAATTCAATTATATGATGATATGGAGATTACTGCAGGCAATTTCAAAAAATTAGCTTCTGAGGGATTTTATGACGGCGTTATCTTCCACAGGGTTATTGACGGATTCATGATTCAGGGAGGAGACCCGACAGGAACAGGGAGAGGAGGTCCTGGATATGCTATTGAGGACGAATTTAAAGGTCACAAGAACAATAGGGGGACAATCTCAATGGCAAACTCTGGTCCAAATACAGGAGGGAGTCAGTTCTTCATAAATCTTGTTGACAACAATTTTCTGGACGCAAAGCACCCTGTCTTTGGCGAAGTCATTGAAGGAATGGATATTGTTGTAAAGATAGGGAAAGTAATGACAGATTCCCAGGACAAACCACTTGAAGATGTTGTTATTGAGAAGGCGAGTGTTGTTGAGTAAAAGCAACGCAGAAAACAAAGAGAAAATAAATTCTATTCAAACCTATTAAAATCCATCTTATAGGCATTTTCTGATTTTAATGCAGAATACAGCCTTAATGCCATTCTTTCAGCTTCTTTATCTTCGCCTTCAACCTTTACTGTGATTTCATGCCCTTGCTGGATGCCCATGAACATAATCTCCATGATATTTATGCAGTTAAAATCTTCTCCTTTTTTGTTAACAAAATAAACCTTCCTTGGAATGTATTCTCTACATTCCTCAGTTATTGCAAGACTCGGCCTTATAGCCATGCCTGGCTTGGCGTTCACAACAATATCATCTATATAGGTAAAGCCTTTTTCTTTCCTCAGTTCTGGTTTTTCCTCTTGCATGCAGGGTATAATGTTTTTGGCATATATAAATTTAATTTTTATAATTCCTGTTGAGGAGAAGGAGAAGGGAATTGTGAGAAAATTTATATAATTCAATAATTACCCCATTATTAATGGTACCGGGACAAATTAAAAAAGAAAATATAGAAACAACCAAAGATAAGGGAGATGCTTTGGAAAAAAATATTGAATTTCTTTTCCAGTTGGCAGGTTTTGAAACACAAAGAAATGTTAAACTTGCAAAATATGAAATTGACGTTCTTGCTAAAATAGGGGATAGGAATATTATCATCGAGTGTAAGAATTTTCAAAATAGCAATCTAACAATTAGAAACCTTATTCACCAATGGAATAGTAAAAATAAGGTAATTAAAGCAAATAAAATAATAATTGTCATTGCAGGGGTTAATATAAAATCTTCAGATAAAGAATTAGCAGATAACTTTGATATTGAATTATGGAGTGATTCTGACCTCACAGCTCTTTTTAATTTAAGTTTAAGGCCTAGTCAATTAAGAGAAAAGCTACTAAATAAAATTTCATTTAAACCCATCCATATCTTTGAATTATACAGAGATGAAATCGCCGGCATCATTATTAA
>JAHWIL010000051.1 GCA_019322545.1 Candidatus Woesearchaeota archaeon | reverse complement strand
TAAACTCCTCCGCTTACCTTCCTCTTGGGCCTGTGCTGTGATATAACCATATTCAAGAAGAGTTCTATCCTCTTTAAAAAGCTTTCGCATCTATAAAAAATACTGCAATACCTTCTAAAAAATAGCAACATTTATATATCAAATAAGTAATTTAAAAGATATTTAATTTTTCATTTGGGGGTGCAAAAATGGAAACTTCAAGGCCATTAGACGCCTTAAACAAATCAAGGGACAAAAGAGTAATTGTCGAGCTTAAAAATACAAAACAATATATAGGCAATCTAAAAGCATTTGATATACATATAAATGTAGTTCTCGAAGATGCAGAGGAGTATATTTATGAAACACCAGAAAAAGACAAACGAGTGATGAACAGGAAACTTGATGTTGTATTTATAAGAGGAGATACTATAACAATAATCTCACCGCAAAAGTGATTTACAATGAAAATTACAAGCAATTTTCAAGGTTAAAAACAGGAGTTTTAAACAATGTCAAAAGGAACTGCATCAATGGGAAAGAGAAGCCGCAAAAAAACGCATATTAGATGCAGGCGCTGCGGCAATCATTCTTATCATATAAGAAAAAAGAAATGCGCTTCCTGTGGTTATGGAAACTCTCCGAAAACAAAGAAATATAACTGGCTAAAATAAAATGATGCCAGGACTCTCTCTTTGCATAATTGCAAAGAATGAACAGGACTTCTTAGAACAGTGCATTAACAGTGTTAAGATGATTGCAGATGAGATTATAGTCACTGATACAGGCTCATCAGACAAAACAAAAGAAATCGCAGAAAAGCTGGGAGCAAAAGTATATGATTTCAAATGGTGCGATGATTTCTCAGCAGCAAAGAACTTCTGCGCCAGCAAAGCATCTCATGAATGGATATTGTTTCTTGATGCAGATGAAGCAGTGTCAGGAAAAGATTTGCAGGCATTGAAAGAACTGGCAAATAATAAAGATGCAGACGGCTTTGCATTTAAGATGAGGAATTATTTCAAGGAAAATATCAAGACACAAAAAGCGACAAACGACCAATATAATGAAAGCAAAGATTATGCAGGATGGCATGAGGCAGAGATAATAAGACTGTTCAGAAACAAAAAAGAAATCTATTTCTCAAGCATCATCCATGAGTCTGTTGCAGATTCTATAAGAAAATTCAAGGGGATTATTAAACAGGCAGGCATACCGATACACCATTTTGGCTATGCATTAAAAAAAAGATCAGAGGAAAAAACAGAGAAATACATCAAAATGCAGGAAAAACAGATACAGCAAACCCCTCATAGTCCGAAGCCGTATTATGAACTTGGAGCAATTTACTTAAAACAAAATAATTATGAAAAAGCAATAGCATCATTTGAAAAAGCAGAACATTTGCTTGAAACGCAGGACAAACTTCTCTTAATCCATCAATATCTTTATCATGATTTGGGGAAAGCATACTTCAAAACAGGGAATTTTGAAAAGGCAAAACAAGCATTTGAAAAAGCAGAAAAAACAGATAAAAACAACTATTCAACACAGTTCTTTCTTGGCTTAATTCATGATGAAAACAACAAATATCCGGATGCAGTAAAGCACTATGAAGCCTCAATAACAATAAATCCTCAAAATCCATCTGCTTTAAGAAATCTAGGAATCATTTATTTAAAGCATAAAAATCACAAAAAAGCATATGAAGTGCTGTTAAAGGCATTTGAGCTAGAGCCAGATGATGAGCTTCTGAGAACAATTAAAACACTGCAGAAAAAGCTTGGAATTATCAATAATTTGATTAATAGAAATATTTAAATACCAACAAAAATTCATATCTAATACGCGGGGATGCCAGAGCGGCCAAATGGGACAGGCTTAGGACCTGTTGGCTTAGTGCCTTCGAGGGTTCGAATAGCATGAACAAGGGAGTGTTCTGCTTCGGAAGTCCTTCTCCCCGCATTTTTTTTAATTTATCAAAGATTATTAAGAGATTTTATCGCTCTAAATTCAACTCAAAAAAGATTTACAGAGATTACATTATTTCATTATTATAATATTCTGAAAGGAATAATTTTCAGACGGAAGCAAGATGAAAGAAATCAGAAAGATTTTATCCAAATATTACGAAAGGAATAAAATTTCAGCTCAAATCAGGCATGCTTTTTCTGGTGCATATTACCACCTTTTTGGATATTATTCATTTCAAAGTAACAAAGGCATTAAAACACTAAATTCTCGCAGCAGAGCTAATTTCAATCATTTATAGACTGTATAACAACAATCTGTTTCGCAATATTTATAAACAAATCCTAACAATATCTCCTTGTGTCTTAAGTAAATGGCTCTAGAGCAAACGTAATTAGACACAAAACGCCATTTCTAAAAGACATAAAAGATAGCCCCAGAAAAACACGGAGGTGTTGAGATGAGAGCAATTAAAAAGATTGTGGCACTGGCAACAGGAGCTACAATGCTTGGCGCAACAGTAATGGGCGCAATGGCAGCTACCCTAGCTGACTACCCGAGTCCTTTGTTCATCAAAGATGGACAATTTGCAGGCTCAATTGTAGTTGGTGACCAGGCAGCTGCAGAAGATGTTGTAGGAGCAATTGATATTGCAACAAGTTTGCAGTACAGCGCAACATCTGCCACAGGAGCAGGTGGCGTAACAACAGTTATTGCAACAGGAGAAAATGCAAAAATAGAGACAGACTCTACAAAACTAACTCTGCACTCAAGCAGAGATGCACTAACAGAAGTTAAGACCACACCACTTGATGACGACGATCTGCCAACAATCCTTGCAGATGGAACATACAGAAGCGATGACAACAAAGATTATAACTTCCAGCAGAAGATTGAATTTAACGACACAGTTTTATTCAAGCATTATGCAGACACAGATTTCAAAGATAAAGAACCAAATCTGATGGTATATGGAGACAGAAGAAAGGGATTCCTATACTATACATTTGACTTTGTCAAAGCTGCAGAATCTACAAATACATCTGGAACATTGGATGACCTTGAAGATTCAAGCATTACAATGCTTGGAAAAAAATATGACATTACAAATGCAGACATTCTAGGGACAAAAGTAACACTTGACTTGATGGGCGGAGCAATAAAAGACACACTTGAACAAGGAGAAACAAAGACATACACATTGAATGGAAAAGACTATGAAGTAACAATTAACTTTATTGGAACAGTAAGCAGCACATCAAAAGTAAAGTTAACAGTTAACGATGAAGTAACAGACGCAATGGCTGAAAATGACATCTACAAGCTTGCAGATGACACAGAAGTCAGCATCAAAGAAATTCTTGAAGAAGAAGCAGGAGAAGTTACAGCAGACATGGTTGAATTCTATTTAGGAGCTGAGAAATTAACCCTTGTTGACCCAGTCTTTGGAACAACAGGCTATGGAAGTTCTACCAACTCAGATAATGTAAGACTAAGTGATGAAGATATTGATGACTTGTATGTAGATATTGCAGCAAGCTGGAGTTCTGACAAGCTAAAAGTTGACAAAATATTGTTTACATGGAAACCAGATGATGAAATCTTTGTAGCAGATGACAGCGAAGTAACATTCCCAGGACTTGGAAGCTTTAAACTGAGCTATCAGGGATTCTCAACAGGAGATGCAGAAACAATTAGAATAGAACCACATGGAAACAGTGTAATCGAAATGACAGTTCCATTAGAAACAGGATCAGTTACATTTGACTT
>JAHWIL010000050.1 GCA_019322545.1 Candidatus Woesearchaeota archaeon | reverse complement strand
GCCTTTTAATAGTTACATGACTAATGAAATACTTGAAGAATCTGAGAAATTATTAAAAAAATTAGATAAAATAGCTAAATTTGGCACTGCTTATAAGGTTTATCCTGAACAAGAAACCTACAATTTAATGGATGAGCTGAGGGCATTGGGCAACTGTATGCCGGATATCCAGGAACCTAAAAACCAGGATGAGCTCATGCAGGCAGAATTAAAAAGACGCATGATTGGAGAAGCTGTTTCATTGGAAAAAATGCTGAACGGAGAGTATTACGAGTTTGATGATGTTGTTTCTTTGTATGGAATCCCTGAATCAGATATTACCAACCTAAGAATGTGGCTTGATGCAAATAAAGAAAAAACCATTGAAGCTATCAAGAGATTATATAGAACAAAGGATGTTAAGCATTTTGAATTAGGTCTTCCTTTTGATATCCCGGATATAAAAAAACAAGTTGAAGGTTTTGCATCAGTGCATATAAAAAAATATCATAAGGCACTGGGAAAAATGCTCCAGGATTCAACAAAAGTAGGAGAGTACTTAAGAGATATTGATGCAGTTCTAACACTGAGCAACAGGTCATATTTTAATACAAAGACAAACACTTTGGCAATGGCAATTTCCGCAGTATGTTTTATGACAGAAAACGGAAATCCTTGTTTGAGAGAAAGAGCTATGGTTGAATTATACGGGCATGAAGGAATGGGGCATGCCTTAAATCAGGTGATTACAAGAAAAAGCAAACTGCCTTATTTTTTAAAGGAATGCTCAATGCTGACTACAGCAACAGAAGAATCTTTAGCACAGTTTTATGAGAATTCTATTTTTGATGATTTAAGACATTCTCCTGAAACACAGCGGGAGCTGGAGATTGAACATAAATTTGAGGGTATTTACATGGACCAGTGTGACAAGAGGCGGCTAAAGGAATATAGGTCACGGTTAGTCCAATATGCAATAACTGTGCTTGCTGATAAAGATTTAGGAAACCCGGAAGATTCTGAGGTTATTAAAAAGAAGATAGATTTGGTAAAGGAAGTGTCTCTTAGCCAGTCATTCCCAAGAAGGTTTATTGAAACACACAGAAATGATTTTGATTCTAAAGGAAATTTAAGCCCCTCATTAGTAAGTGAACTTAGATATTGTGCACAGCCTGTTGAAAGAGCATTGGCTGAATTTGCAAAGCAGGGAATAGGATATATGAGAGAAGGTTGGGAAAAACACAGGAGTATTGTTGATGCAACACTGCTTACCGGCTTCTGGACTCCAATCGGTTTTGTAGACAATGCAAGATTAAGAGCAAAAGAATATAAGAAATAATTTCAGCAAGATTTATATACATTCTTTTTCTTTTATTAACCTATGAAAAGCAAATTTTACGTCACCACAGCAATAGCATATGCAAATTCAAAGCCGCATATAGGCCATGCCCTTGAAATCATACAGGCAGATATATTTGCACGCTTTCACAAGTTGTTGGGAAAGAATGTTTTTTTCCAGACAGGAACAGATGAGCATGGAACAAAAAACTGGAAAACAGCAAAAAAAGAAAAAAAAGACATAAAAGAATTTCTTGATGAGAATGTTGCTTCATTTAAGGATTTGTACAAGAAACTAAACATTTCTTATGACTATTTTATCCGAACAACTGACAAAAAAATACATTTTCCAGGGGCAAAAAAACTCTGGAAAGAATTGGTAAAATCAGGAGACATATACAAAAAACAATATCAAGGACTTTACTGCAGCGGATGCGAGGCATTTAAAACAGAAAGAGAACTTAAGAATAAAAGATGCCCAAACCATCCTACAACTGAAATAGAGATTGTCAGGGAAGAAAATTATTTTTTCAGACTGTCAAAATACAAAGACAAGGTTGCAAAAATAATAAAATCAGGCAAGTATAGTGTAATTCCTGAAATAAGGAAAAATGAGATTTTATCTTTCTTAAACACAGCAAAAGACATAAGTTTCTCAAGGCCCAGGACATCACTGCCCTGGGGAATTCCTGTTCCTGATGATGACAATCATATCATGTATGTTTGGTGCGATGCCTTGTCAAATTATATTACAGGAATTGGATATGGAAGAGATAATGTTAAATTCAAAAAACTATGGCCTGCAGACTCTCATATAATCGGAAAAGATATTTTGAGATTTCATGCTGCCTTCTGGCCTGCAATGCTTTTGTCTGCAAAACTTGAGCTTCCAAAAGAATTATTTGTTCACGGATTAGTTCTTTCAAAAGGAGCCAAGATGTCCAAATCAACACGCAATATAATTGAACCATTTAAACAGATAGAAAAATATGGGGCAGAGCAGTTTCGGTTTTATATTGCAGGTGCAATGCCTATAGGAGGAGACGGAGATTATTCTGAAGATGTTGTTACAGAAAAAATAAATTCAGAATTAGTTGCAAACCTGTCAAATTTCTGCTACAGGGTTTTGTCTTTTGCAAACAAGAATTTTAATTCAGAAATAAAAGAAATAGATAAAGATAATGTAATTAAAGAGATAACTGCGAAATTTGATGAAATAAAAAAAGCATATGAAGGATATGATTTTAAAAAAGCAGTTGACAAAATACTTGCTGTTTCTTCTTTAGGAAACAAATACTTTCAGGACAAAGCACCATGGAAGCTGATAAATGAAGACAAGAATAAAGCACATGCTGTGATAGGAACATGTGTTAATATAATCAAAAATCTGGCAATTCTTATCAAGCCAGTAATGCCTGAAACTGCAAAAAGACTTGAGAAACAGTTGAAGTTAAAGGACTTGGAATGGAAAGACCTTGGATTTGATTTAAAAAACAAGAAGATTGGAAAAGCAGAGATTTTAGTCAGGAAGATAAAACTTTAAAAAAAGAAATAATTCTTTTGATATATGAGAAAAATAGAAGGTTATGTATGTGTTGGGATTGTTAAAGATGCTATTGAGAGGGAGTTTTATTTTTTATTTGGAAAGAATACCGGAAAAGGCTCTGGGCACTGCAGCAATATTTCCCTAAATGATTTAACTCCTTATGAAACAAAAGAAAGGGCAAAGAAGGGATTAAACGACTTGAATGCAAGAGGGCATTTTGAATCTGTCAAACTGGCTCAGCTAAAGATGAACATCTCTGGAACTGCTGAGGAATTTGATGAGTTTGAAGGGCTTGATAAAATTATAGTTGTTGCATATCATGATGAATTTAACGAGCAATGGCTCATGGGTCCTTTTGTTAAAGGAATGCCAAGCCATGCGCCTGTTCCAGGAGCTGACTTAAGTTATAACGGACTTAAGACATTTGATTCTTTGAAAAGCGCAAAATACCTGTGCAGGGAAGTGAACAGGCAAATGCAGATGCCTGCAAGAATTGCTTCTTTTGAGCTGGAGTATTTATAAGAAATTATTTTTAAAAATGTGTTTTATTCTTCCATATTGAAAACAATTAATAAAAAAAGCAACCAGGAATACCTCATGCACCTTGCATAAGGCAAGAACGCGTTAGTTAACCTGGCTGCTTTTTTTGAAAGATTTTGCTTCTTATCAATCATTTCTTCTTGCCAGCTTGTTTGCGAAGATGGAGATAAGGCCGCCGAGCATTATGTAGCCGAACGTTACTTCCAGGGTTACGATTGCCTGCGCCCACCAGCAGCTCGGGGAGGGCGTGATGTCGCCGAAGCCGAGCGTG
>JAHWIL010000049.1 GCA_019322545.1 Candidatus Woesearchaeota archaeon | reverse complement strand
TATTAGAAATATTCTGCACAATATAATTTTCATCCGGCATTATTAGGAAAAATTTAAGATATTATCACAATTTCAAACTCACAATTTTTGAAATTCCGTGCTCATTCATAGATACTCCATACAAGTTGTCAGCTTCTGAGATAATTGCATCATTGTGGGATATCATTATATATTGAGCCCTATCTGCATATTTTCTGATTAATCCGGAAAGCTTCTCTGAATTCTGCTTGTCCAGAGCTGCATCAACCTCATCAAGAATATAAAAAGAATGAGGCTCATGCTCCTGTATTGCAAATATAAATGCAAGTGCTGTCATTGTTTTTTCTCCGCCAGACAGGGAGCGGATGTCAAGGAATTTTTTTCCGGTTATTCTTACTTTGATATCCAGGCCGGCTTCAAACGGAGTTTCCGGATTTTGAAGAACAAGAGACGCTTCTCCTTTTGTTGAGAGTGCAGAAAAAATTGTCTTGAAGTTATTGTTTACAACATCAAATGATTTCATAAACAATTCTTTTTTCTTTCCTTCAATCTCTTCCATCATTCTGAATACTTCATCTTTTTCTGAAATCAATTTTTCTTTTTTATCCAAAAGACTCCCGTATTCCTTTTCAACTTCCTCATAGATTTCAAGAGCCCTCATATTAACATTGCCTATATTTTGAACCATTTTTTCAAATTTGCCTATTGCCCCTTTCAATTCTTCCTCTGTTTTATTGGCGTTTATTTTTATGCCTTCATACTGGTTAAATTCCTGCCTAAGCCCTTCAAGTTTTCCAAGCACCTCTGCTTTTTTCAGATTGACTCCATTCATTTTTATCTCTATCTCTGTTCTCTGCTGTCTTATTGAATCCATCTTTGTTTCCTGTTCCTGTATCTCATCTCCAATATTGTCTCTCTTGTTAAAGAGGCTTCTGTATCTTTTGTAGAATTCCCTGCTTGCCTCTTCTTTTTCCTGCAGAAGAACTTCATCACTTTTTATTTTTTCAAAGAGCTGTTTTACTTCATTTGTGAATTTTTCTGCTTCTTTTGCCTGTTTTTTTATAATGTCATTTATCTTTTCTTTCTCTGGAAGAATCATGTCATTAAACCTTATGTTTATTGAGTGAATATCAGCTTCTGTTTTAAGCAGTTTGTCTTTCAGCTGTGTTTTCTGTTCTTCAAATGAATTTAATTCTGCAATCAAGGTCGGGCTTCTCAACTGGCTTATCTTTGCTCTTAACTGCTGTTTTTTTGTTTTTGCATCTGATATTATCCTATTTGTTTCTAATATCTCGTTCTGGAGTTCTTCCAGATTTTTCTCAATATTTTTTACGCTGTTTTTCAGCTCAATCTTCTTTTCCTTTGAAGCGTCAAGGTCTGTTGTATCAAGATGAAGGACTTTTTCTGTTGTTATTATTTCGCCTTCAAGTTCTGCCCTTATCTTTCTTAGGTTTGTTACCTTATCCTCGTTTCTGATGCGGATTTTTTCAAGGTCGTCAATTTCATTTTTCAGTTTTTCAAATTCTGTTTCTTTTTCCTGTATATGTTTCACAATCTCTTTCTGCTGGAACCCGCCGCCCTGTTTTTTTCTCCTATAACCACCCTGCATTGCTCCGGTCATTTCTGCCAAATCACCGTCAAGTGTAACCATTCTTGATTTTCCAATGCCTATTTTTCTTGCTATGTCTATATTATCAACTACAAGAGTGTTTCCAAAAATATAAGAAAATGCCTTTTGGAATTTTTTGTCAAATGAAACAAGATTTATTGCAAAATCATGGGCTCCCTGTGTTTTTGCCAGCTTTTTTACATCAGGTGAAATTCTCCTTTCTGTTATTTTGTTTAATGGAATAAATGTGGCAACTCCCAGTCTGTTTTTTTTGAGGTATTTTATGCATTCAGATGCAGCCCTTTCATTGTCAACAATTACGGAATTTATTCTCGGGCCGGCAGCGATTTCAAGAGCCTGTGCATATTCTGATGAAACAGAGCCAAGTTCAGAAACAGTTCCATGGATTCCCCTGATATTGTTTTTTTGCGCAAGTATCTTGGCAACTGCAATGTTTTCTCCAAGACGCTCCTTGATGTGCATTTTCTTTGCATTTAATTTTGCAAGCTCTTCCTGCATGCCTGAGGAAGTAGTTCTCAACTCCCCCAGCTGCCTTGCAAATAAGGAATCACTGCTCAGGCATTTATTTAATTCAATTACTGTATTCTTGAATTCCTGTTTTTTTGTTTTCAGATTCGCTATCTGGTCATGGTTCTCTTTTTCTATTTTCAGAACTTTTTTTATTTGCTCATTTATATTATTAATCTGAAATTCAACCTGGTCTTTGTTTCTCAGCAAATCCTGCTGTTTCCCCCTTAGTTCGTGGGCTTTTTGGGAGTTTTCCTCTATTTCCTTGTCAAGAGAGTCAATTGACTTTTCTATATCTTCCAGATTGTCAAGCTGGTGTTTTTTCTTGAAGTTTTCAATTTTTTTGCTGATTTCATCCTGTTCATTAATTGAATTTTGTTTTGTTTTTTCAAACTCTTTTTTTTGTTCATTTAATTCTGATATTTGTTTGTCATAATCCAATAATTCTTTTTTCAAGTCCTTTTCCCTTAAATTTATTTTTTCAATCTCATTTCTGAAATTTTCAAGATTTGTCTTGTCTTTTGCAAGATTTACCTTAAGCTCTTCAATTTCCTG
>JAHWIL010000048.1 GCA_019322545.1 Candidatus Woesearchaeota archaeon | reverse complement strand
ATGCTGTCAGGTAAAGAATTAATCAGAAATGCTGAAAAAGTAATCAAAGAACATCCTGAATACTTTGAAGCACTCATGGAATTTGAAAGAACAAAGAAACTGCCCAGGCTGGAATATAAAGAGAGGGCAAACTTCACAATAGACAGCAGGATGTTAAGAAAATTCAGGGAATACTGCAGAAAAAAAGGCATGAAAATGTCTGCAAAAATAGAGCAATATATTGAAAAAGAGCTTGCATAATTTTAGAAACATTATTAAACCTCAAAAAAAGAAAATCATTCATGAAACTTCAAAGAGCAAGAGGAACAAGGGACTTTTTGCCTGAAAAAAAGATACTCAGGCAGGAGATAGTTGATACTCTAAAATCTGTCTTTGAATCATACGGCTTTTCTCCAATAGAAACTCCAATACTGGAAAGGCTGGATTTGCTCTCAGCAAAATATGCAGGAGGCGCAGAAATCCTTAAAGAAACATTCAAGCTGAAAGACCAGGGCAAAAGAGACCTTGGATTAAGATATGATTTAACAGTTCCATTTGCAAGATTTATTGGCATGAATCCAAATCTAAAGATACCATTCAAACGCTACCAGATTGGCAGGGTTTTTCGCGATGGACCAATTAAATTAGCAAGATACCGCGAGTTCTGGCAGTGTGATGTTGATATTGTTGGAGTAAGCTCAATAAAAGCAGATGCAGAATTAATAAGATTAACACAGGATGTTTTCAAGAAGCTGAATCTTGATGTTGTAATCAGAATAAACAGCAGAAAAATCCTTGATGCAATACTTGAAAAATTGGATATTAAAAACACAACTGCTGCAATACTTGCACTTGATAAACTGGAAAAAACAGGCGAAGCAGAGGTAAAAAAAGAGCTGATAAAAATAATGCCGGAACAAAAGGCAAAAAAACTTCTGAAAGAAATCAAATCACCAAAAGAATCTTCTGAAATAAAAGAATTACTGAGTTACATTCCAAATAAAAGAAGTATTGAGTTTACTCCAAGTCTGGCAAGAGGGCTTGCATATTACACAGGAACAATTTTTGAGGTTTTCCTGAAAAAATCAGAAATAAAATCTGCAGTTGCAGCAGGCGGAAGATATGATGAACTGATTTCAAAGCTTACCGGAAGCAAAAACCAGTATCCTGCTGTTGGAATTGCATTTGGTCTGGATGTTATAATGGATGCAGTGAAAAAAGCAGAAAAGAAAACAGTCACAGATGTTTATATTATTCCTATTCAAACATTCAAGCAATCTCTTAAAATAGCAGGGCAGCTGAGAAAAGCAGGAATAAAAACAGACATTGATTTAATTGGGAGAGGTCCAAGCAAGAATCTGAATTATGCAAATGCAATGCAGATTCCTTATGTTATCTTTATAGGAAAAGATGAATTGAAAAAGAGCAAATTGAAATTAAGAGACATGAAAACAGGAAAAGAGGAATTGCTGAGCATCAGCGAGGTTGTTGAAACCTTAAGATAATCCAGCCAGACAGCCATAATGAATTTTATAAAGCTCCTCCAACTCTTCCTGTTTGGTTCCAGAGAGTAATTCAAGCTTAATAAACCTCTTAATGCTTTCTGGTTTATGTATAACTAATCTTACTGTATTTCTATAAACTCCCTCGAGTAAACAGGGCACCTCTATTCTGTCCATGAGGTATTTTATTTTAGGAAGCAGACAACTTTCTGATGTGCGTTTTATCACAACTCCTGGCAGTTTTTCTACAGGGTCGGGTCTCCTCCCTGTCTTCTCATATACTTTTGGTCTATCAGAACTCCTAGAGTGAGTCATATAAAAATTGCCGTTAAAAAAACCTTTTAAATAAGATTCTATATTCTCCTGTGTGCATATAACTTCTTCAGGAATAATTGTATTGTTCCTTGTAATGCTCTTTAAGAAACCCATTAAATCAGTTGAGTTATGGCTTATTGCCACAGATACTTTTTTATTTTTTTTGATTAAATCAGCCTGGCCAAATAACCCCCTAACAAGAGAAGCAAGATTGCCTGCAAATTCACGGTTTGATGTTCTGATTAGAGCTTCTCTTTCACCATCATCTTTCTTCAGATATGCCTGATAAATTCCAAGAATGTAACAAAAATCCGGGGACCATTTCTTTAATTTAAAGCCAGCACTCTTATGGGTTGTATTGCTTTTAGGTTTTTTTAAGTGGGGTGGAAATTTTGTTTTTAACCATGCATCTACTTCTCTAAGCTCTTTTCTGATTTTCTTTGCTATATGTTTTGGCTTTTCTCCTCCAACATAAGCATTTACTACCATGACAAATTCCAGATATTCTCTTGTTATTTCCTGCTTGTCTTCAGGATTTTCAGCTAACAATGCGTCATATCTTTTCCTTGCTTCATCGAGTTTTCCTTCTAATCTTGCCTTATCTTTTGCTTTCAGCATTTTTCCCATTATAGTTTTGTTAGAATAATCGGTTTATCTCTCACAATCAAGCTGTGCTCTGCCTGGCTTACTAATCCATGATTCTTGTCAATCAAAGGAGGATATTCTTTTATTATATCCTGCCGTGCCATCTGCACAATCGCAATCTTTGCAGAAGAAGAGAATTTTTTTGTAAGCCATCTTGTTGTAAACGGCAGGCCATTCAGTTTTTCAATTTCCTTTAAAACTCTTCTTACCATCGGAAGCCTTACTGGTTTCTTGTTTACCAAAGCAAAAACAGTTGCAGGGCTGCTTTCATAAATAATGCCTGCGCCATTTGTTGCAAAAGGCTCAACTGCAATAAGGTCATCTTCTTTTAGTTCTGTATTGTCTCCATTGTCATAGTTTGGAATGGAAGGGCGCTCATGCACAGACCATTCTCCTAGTCCATGCCCGGATAAATTGCGGACAGGAGAAAAACCATAATCAGTGATAGTATCATGGATAACAGCTCCAATCTCTCTTAATTTAACACCCGGCTTTATTATCCTGATTGCATTATTCAAAGCATCTCTGCTTGCTTTCACAAGCTCTTCATTTTTCTTGCTTAAGTCAATAGTAAGCGCAGTGTCTCCTCCAACCCACCCGTCAACATGCACTCCAACATCAATTGAAACAAGCTGGTCAGAAAATTCTGCTTTGTCATCTGATTCAGGGCAGAAATGAGCAGCAATATCATTCATAGAAATCTGAACAGGAAAAGCAGGTTCTGCTTCAAGTCTTCTTATTTTTTCTTCAACCTTGTCGCATACTTCAACAACCAGAACACCTGGCTTAACAAGCCATCTGGCAAATTCTAATGCTTCGGCAGCTATTTTGCCTGCTTTTTTTAGTTTTTCCAAGACTTCCTGCTCCATAGATTCCAAGAAAGAGGGATTCTATTTAAATCTTATTTAAATTATTAAATGATTTTACTGTATTTATAATTAGAAAAGTTTATATATCTTAAATCTCGGCTTATATCATATATTTTTTAACTACAGAGTTATAAAAAGTTAATATTCCTTTAAATCAAATCTCAAAAGTGTGAACACGTAAAACAGGCCAATGCCTTTAGAAACATCAACACTGTCATCAAAAATGAGACAGAATATTTGTTTCTTTTCGGCAAGGATGTTGATAATCTTTCAGGAAACAGCCATATCAAATATGAGCTAAAAGGTTTTCCTGAAAAAGATTTAGTCCAAATGGCAGTAAAATCTCTGAGAAGGGATTTTTCAGAAATAGAGTGGAATTCTTTTAGAGAGATTTCTTCTAATTTGAGAGACAAAGAGAAAGGGGGTGCTTGACTGCATCAGTGAATCAAGTTGTAGTGGTTTTCAAGAATTGTATTTTTTTCAGAGATTAAGAAGGAGACAGGAGATGATTAGACTTATTCTAGTCGCGTGTGTGATGGCAATTACGATGAGTGTTGTTTTTGCTCAGGAGCTTCCAAATAATGAGCAGAAATATGAACTCAAGATAAAGTCTGCCAAAGGAGATATCTGCACAGTTGATTTAACAAAAGAGGTGAATATAGACCTCAATATTTTTATAGTCAAGTTAAGAACAAACCAAAACCAACCAATCAAAATCAAAAGAAAAATGAATTATGTTCAACAAGTTCTGGAAGTAGATGAAAACAACGAGCCAACAAAGATAGCCCGCCACTATGAGAAAGATTCCATTGATACAAACCAACCCAACAAACAGAAATCTCTTGAAGGAAAGACCTATATTGTTGAAAAAACTAAAGAAGGGATAATACTCAAAGACTTCAAGGGAGAGAGTGTAACCGGAGATGCAAAAATAGAAATGACTACAATATTTGAGAACAGTTATTCAAACCTGCTTCCTGCTAATCCTGTAAAAATAGGAGATTCATGGGATATTCCTCACAAGGTGCTCTCCCGCTTGTTGGCTGGGTATAATTCAGATCAACTAAAGGATGTTACTGGAAAGGCAACCTTTATAGGTATAGAGGACGGCGATTATAACTCTGCTGAGATAAAGCTTGAGTTTAGCACTAAGCCAAAAGGGGAGAATGCTGCTCCAAAATCAATAGGAAGCGGCCGGGTCTATTTTTCTCTTGATGACAAAAAAATTGTAGGCATAGAGACAAATGTCAAGATTGAAACAAAGGGTACGCAGCAGCACGCGCAGGTAGGAGCAATAAATCTTACTGGAAAAGGCACTTCAAAACTCTTCCTCAGATCAACTCCTGGAAAAGGCAAGATTGACCTTACCCCTAAAAAAGAAGGAGAAGTAGAAAAGGAAGGGGAGAAAGAAGAGGAGAAGAAAGAGGAAGGAAAAGAGGAAGAAGGAGAAAAAGAAGGTAAAGAAGAAGGAGAAGTAGGAGGAAAACACGAAGGGCAAGAAGAAGTACCTGCACCAAAAAAAGAAGAGAAAAAGAAGGAAGGGAAAAAGGAAACCCCGATTAGTGTAATTCACATGAAGGATGGCCGCAAGATTACAGGCAGGATTCTCAGCGAAGCAAATGGTTCTGTAGTTGTAGAAACAGAATACGGCAAACTGACCATTCCCAAATCAGATATTGTCCGTATCGAGAAAAAGCAGGGAGAGGTAAGGCCATTTTAAGTAGCATAATCTGATTCAGGGGTCTGCAAAGTTCTTATGATTTTGCAGACCCTTTCTGGGATTGAATTATCTTGTAGATAGGAAAGGGGAGGAAAGGAGGAAGAAATGAGGCGTTTATTAGTTGTATGCGCCATGATTATAATTCTGTGCGCCATTGCCTTAGGAGATGTAATTCATATGTGCGATGGCCGCAAGATTACAGGCAAGATAATCCGCGAAGATGCAGATTCAGTAGTTGTAAAAACAAGATATGGTGAAATGTCAATTCCCAGGTCAGATATTGACCATATTGAGAAAGGAAAGGTGCCAGAGGAAATCTACGAAGAAAAAGCTAAGGCGCTGAAAAAAGACGATGGAGAAGGCCATTACCAACTTGGCCTCTGGTGCAAGGAAAACAATCTCAATAAAGAGGCAAAAGAGGAATTTAAGAAAGCAATTGCAGCTAATCCTGACCATGAAGATGCAAGAAAGCAACTCGGATATGAGAAAGTTGAAGGCAAGTGGGTCTTAACTGCTAAAGAAGCAAAAGAGCAGAAAAAAACCAAGCAGTCTGACCAAAAAAAAGAGCCTTCATCACAACTCTCAGCTATCTTAAATCTTGTAGAAATTGCGGTGAAAAAAGGCAAGTTAACAAACTCGGCAAAACTGGAGAAAGCTAATCTTTCCGAAAAAGACTTTGAAGAGATAGCTGAAAAGATTACAGACTGGAAAACATACAAGTCACAGAAAGGAGGAAGTTACTCTATCCAGGCAGCAGGAAAAGAAACCTATGTATCTGTGCCTTCTAACTACAACCCAAAGAAACCCTATCCTCTGATTCTTGCTCTGCCTGGTGCTGGAGGTACAGGAAGGGTGACGCGTGACACATGGATTTCCCCAAAGTTCAACTGGAGTGCAAAGGTACGGAAAAAATACATCATTGTAGCCCCTCCTGCAGATACATTCTGGCAGTGGCCAACTGGCAAAAATGTTTACACATTATTTGACGAAATCAAGAATACTTACAATATTGATACAAATAATGTGCTGCTAATGGGCTTCTCCAACGGAGGGCATGCAAGCTGGACTGTTGGAATGAAACAGCCCTCATTGTTCACAGGTCTCGGGCCTGTTGCAGGGGGGCCTGTCAATGAAAGAGGCCAGCGCATTGACCTAAATATGTTAGCAAATCTTATCAATCTTCCAGTTCATTGGGTTTACACAGCAGATGACCGCATTTGCCCTCTGATGATTGTTAATCAGGTCAAAGCAAGGTACCAAAAGTTGGGTTATACTAACCTGACTGAAAAACGATTTGATTCAGGCGGTCATTTACCCCACTCAGATTACTGGGGTAAAATACTTGAGTGGTTTGAAAAGCAGAAGAAAGACCTGTATGCCAAGAAGATTGTCTTTATAACAGACCACGCAGAACTTGACACAGCATACTGGATACGTATCAATGGAATCACAGGAAGAGCTAAATTAACTGGTGAAATCAGCGGCTCTACAATCAAACTTACTGTCCAGAATGCAACCAAGATAACTGTTTATCTCTCAGACAAGATGCTTGACCTTGACAAGCCAATTGAAATAGAGGTAAATGGAACAAAGAAATTCTCAGGCACTGTCAAGCGTTCTGCAAAGGTTGCTGTTGAAGAAGCACTCAGGCGAAATGACCGCAATGCTGTTTTTGCAGCATCTGTTGAGGTTGATGCGCCTTGAGATAAAGGAAGGAGCAAATCAGCATCAAGTTAAACTAAAAAAGGGTCTGCAGAGTTTCTTATAATTCTGCAGACTCTTTTTTCTTAATATTTCCAATAATAAAAACTTTTTTTAACTATTATTTACTATACTGAAAATAAAATGAAGTTTTTTATATTTATTTTCCAGAATTTCAAAAAAAGATTACTTAATAAATAACTCCTACAACTACTCCCTTAACCTGCTCAAATCGTATCTTGCCAGGGTCTGCATACTTGTTATTGTCTCCTTTTGTGACAAAGTAAACACCGTCTTCATCAATATTTTTTTCAATTATTCTGTGTATAACAATACCGTTTACAAACTCCGGCTTGTAGGAAACAACATCGCCGACATTCAAATCGTCAACAGAAGAGGGCTTTATCTCAATGGAGTTTGCCCCAAAATCAATAAAAGGGTCCATTGAGTTTGTGTCTGTAAACTTCCCCCATGTTGGATTATCAACCCATATGATTATCCTGTCATTGTAAACCCATATTTGCTTTTCCTTTATCCAGTCTCCAGGAGATTCTATTTCTTCTCCTATGCCGAATGCAAATGGAGTCTGTTTATCAGTCATTATAAAAGCAGAAAAAACACTTGCTGCAAGCCATCCAACAGCAAATACCATGACCAATACCAGAATTCCTATCTTAAGCGAGAATCTCTTTGTTTTTTTTCTTGGCAATCTTGCACTTCCCTATCCCCCTTAACAAATAAACAAATAATTACATATATAAACTTTTTGGTTTTGAGTATTTTAAAGTAGTGACTTACTTTATTCGCGAAGCATCCAGATTTCGCGGAGCAATTGTCTCTACCCTCTGCATCTTATGTATAGAACTTGCCAAATCAAGGCATCTTGAATTTTCTCCATGCATTATAATAACCTTCTTTGGCTTTGGAGAGCATTTGTAAACATAATTCATAAGCTGTCTTCTGTCAGAATGAGCAGTTATCTCCAGTTTGTGGACATCCATCTTAATATTGCATACTTCCTGTTTCATTCCGCTTTTGAAAATTATTTCTTTCTCTCCATTCTGAATTCGTTTTCCAAGCGAGCCTTCTCCCTGATAACATGTGAATATAAGAGTATTCTTTGGATTCTCTGCAAGGTTTCTGAGATATTCAACAGAAGGACCTCCTACAAGCATACCTGATGTTGCGATGATAATGCAGGGCCCTTTATCTTCAATAATCTCCATTCTTTCTTTTTTGCTTCCTACTCTTTTGAAAATCTCTGACAAAAACGGATTCTGGTCTTTGTGAAATATCTGCCGTCTCACAGATGAATTAAGAAACTCAGGATAAGCAGTATGGATTGCAGTGATGTCCCATACCATTCCGTCAATATAAACAGGAACTGGTTCTATCTCCTTGTTCCTGACCATGCTCTCAAGCATAATCATGACTTCCTGCGAACGCCCTGAACCAAGAGTAGGCATAAGAACTTTTCCTCTTCTTTTAATTGTTTCAATTATCATCTTCTTGAGATTTTCATCTGCCTCCCTCTGAGGAGGAAGGACATTGTCTTTTCCTCCATATGTGCTTTCAATAATCAAGGTCTCAACACGAGGAAACTGGGTATTTGCAGGCTCAAGAAGCCCTGTTCTTGCAAACTTCATGTCTCCTGTATAAACAATATTATGCAAGCCATTTGCAATGTGAAGATGAACAACAGAGCTTCCAAGAATATGCCCTGCATTATACAAGGTAATCCTTACATCAGGAGTAACGTCACTCACCTCGCCGTAATCAAGACAGATAGTATGCTTAACCATTTCTTTTACATGCTCTGTTTCATAGATTGGGTCTTTTCCCTCTCCTTTCATAATCTTGACATAATCAAGCAAAAGAAGCCCTCCAACATCCCGTGTAGGGGCTGTCATGTAAACAGGTCCGGTATATCCATATTTGAACAAATACGGAACAAAGCCAATATGGTCAAGATGTGAATGCGAGATAATAACAGCATCAAGCTCTTTTATATTAAATTCAGGAACTTCCAGATAAGGATATGCTTCTTTATTGTCGCTTGCAACAGCAACATTAACACCACAGTCAAGCAAAACCCTGCTTTCAGGTGTCTGCAAAAATAAACAGCTTCTTCCAACCTGCCTTGCTCCTCCTAAAAAAGAAATTCTAATCCATTCTTCTTTTTTCTCGCGAAGCCATCCGTCATATATCCTGTGCCCTACTTTGTCAAGAAATTTTCTTCTGTAATCGCTTTCCTTGTACAGAACAGCGCGGATGCCTTTGATTATTTTTGAGCTGATTGCAGGAGTTCTTCTTATGAATGGAACCCATAATGTATTTGCTCTTATTTCTTTAAGAACCTCGCCCTGTTTTCCAATTGCAAGCCCTGGTTTTTCAACCTCAATAATTACCCTGCTTCTGTGATGGTCAAAAATAATATCAACAATTCCTGCTTCTTCTGGAATTATCTGTTTTATCTTCTTCTCTGCTTTTTCAATCTCCATTGCTGTTGCAGGGTCTGGCCTTAGCTCTATTCTTTTCTTAAATTCGTCAACAATCTCTTTAATTGCTCCTCTGTTGTCTAGAAAAAACTTATTGTCCTTTGTATAAAGAACAATATTCGCGCCTTCAAAACAAGCAGAACTTATTTTACCTTCAGGTAGACGCTTTAAAATTTCTTTAAGTATGTTACTCATTTTATGCTTCAAGATTTATTATAATCTTTTTTGAAAGAACTTTTTTTACCCCTTCTTTTGTGATGGTTATCACATCAAGTCCTTCTCCTGACGCAGCATCTCTTTGAACAGCAGCATTAACTGATTTTACTGCAAGCTTGATGCCGTCCTTTATAAAAAGGTCTTTTTTGTATTGCGATTCAAGAACACCATAAACCATCGGGCTTCCTGAACCAGATGATACAAAATCATCAATATCTGTAATGCTTCCGTCAGGGCTCAAGTCAAAAATATGAAATCCTGAATTGTCTTTTCCGCCAACAATAAAATGGCTGATTCCAGGTATGACGCTGAATTTTCTTATGTTTGAATAAACAATTCCACCAAGAAGATTTGCAGCTTCTTTCACAGTGTTTATCTTTCCTGTCCTGATTTCCTTTAGCTTCAGCTCTGCCTTAATCAGTTTTGCCAGAAGCTGGATATCAGAGACAGTTCCTGCAACTGTAACAGCTATCTCGTCTGTTATCTTTATTATTTTATCTACTTTTTTTGCAGCAATAAAAAATCCTGCTGTTGCCTTTTTATCAGCAGCCAATACAAGCCCGTCTTTGCAGACAAGCCCGACTGTTGTTGTGCCGGTTTTCATTACATCTTTTTCCATTTAACAATCACCTTTAGAATTCCTTAAGAATAAGGAGTAATATTATCAATGAGCAAAGTGGTATATAAAGGTTTCGGAAACCAAGGTTTCCGGAACTCTGAAAATTTTTAATTTTCAGTTGTTTCGAAAATTCAAAGATTATTATTTAATTTTTTTTATTGGAAAATAATAATATTTCTTGTGTAAATGTAATGAATTTGGGACAAACCAAATAAGAACT
>JAHWIL010000047.1 GCA_019322545.1 Candidatus Woesearchaeota archaeon | reverse complement strand
TTATGCCTTTGGAAATATTTACAGTCGGCGGTTATGAAGAAGTTGGCAAAAACTGCACAGCAATCAAGGTTGACGATGAAGTAATAATAATTGACATGGGGCTCCATCTTCCGAATTACATAAGATATACAGAAGAAGAAGGGGAAACAGTTGCAAAATTCACAGCAAAAGAACTGAAAAGGGCAGGTGCAATTCCTGATGATGATTTTATAAGAAATCTGAGAAAAAACGTAAAGGCAATATTTGCAACACACGCGCATCTTGACCATATTGGCGCTATTCCTTATCTTTCAAATAAATACCACTGCAATATTTATGCGCCTGCATTTGCATGCGCTGTATTGAGAAGAATCTCAAGAGATGACAAGATAAATATAAACAATCCCATAAAACCGATAACTCCTAGCAGCATAATAAAAATTTCAGAAAAAATCCAGGTTGAAGTTATTAACATAACCCATTCAATTCCTCATGCAGTTATGTATGCAGTTCATACAAAATACGGAACAGTTCTCTATACAAATGATTTCAAGTTTGACAACACTCCAGTTATTGGAAAAAAGCCGGATTATGAGGCTTTGGAAAGGATAGGAAAAAAAGGAGTAAAAGTATTAATCATTGATTCGTTGTATGCAAAAGAAGCAATCAAAACACCTTCTGAATCAGTTGCAAAAGAAATGCTTAGAGATGTAATGCTTGGAGTAAGGTCAAAAGGAAGAGCAATGATTGTCACAACTTTCTCATCGCATCTTGCAAGACTAAAAAGCATTGTTGAATTTGGAAACAAGCTAAATAGAGAGATAATCTTTCTCGGAAGAAGCCTGTCAAAATACATAAGTGCAGGAGAGGAAACAAATCTTGTAAAATTCTCAAATCAGGGAATGATAGTAAAGCATGGAAAACAAGTAAGAAAAATTCTGAAAAAAGTTGAGAAAAACCCAGGTCAATACCTGTTAGTTGTTACAGGGCACCAGGGAGAGCCAAAAGCAATATTATCAAGAATGGCAACAGGAAAACTTCCTTTCAAATTTGACCCTGATGACCATGTTGTTTTCTCATGCAAGGTAATCCCCTCTGAAATCAATAGAAAATACAGAGATAAACTAGAAAGACAGCTAAAAAAACACGGTGTCCGAATTTTCAAGGATATCCATGTTTCAGGCCATGCTGCAAGAGAAGACCTAAGGGATTTAATCAACATGACAAGACCCACCCATATAATACCTGCCCATGCTGAAAAATCAAAATCAGAGGCCCTGGCAAGTCTTGCAAGAGAAATGGGCTATAAAAATGTCCATGTTATAGGCAATAAGCATATACTGCGGCTATAACCAAAAAATATAAAAAAGACAGGCTGATTTACTATTCTTGAATAGGGGGTGTATTCATGAGATTAACATTAGCAGAACCTAAATACCTAAAAGACAGCATCGCAATAATTTCTGAACTTGTAAATGAGGCAAGATTCAAGATAACTCCAAATGCAGTAGAACTTGTTGCAATGGACCCTGCAAATGTTGCAATGGTTATATTCAAGCTACTTTCTTCATGCTTTACAGAATATGATGTCCAAAAAGAGACAGAGATTGCAATTAATCTTGCAAATCTTAAGCAAATCTTGAGAAGGGCAAAGCCAAGTGATATGCTTACTCTTGAACTTGATACAGAAAACAAGCTGAAAGTCCAGCTTAAGGGGAACACGACAAGAACATTCAGCCTTCCGATAATTGAACTTGAAGAAAAAGAGCAGAAAATACCTGAACTTAATTTCCCAATTTCAATCAAAACATCTGCATCAATACTAAGCGAAGCAGTTGATGATGTTGATATAGTTGCAGAATCTGTTTCATTTGTAGCAGAACCAAAAAAACTGGCAGTTCAGGCAGAAGGGGACCTTTCAAAAGCCCATATTGACATCCATGAAAGCGATAGCACAAAGATAACAGCAGAGGGAATAGACACAGTTAAGTCAAAATATTCAATAGAATACCTGAAAAAGATGGTTGCAGGCTCAAAGATAGCAGATGAAGTGACAATCCAATTCAACAAAGATTATCCGCTGAAACTTGAATTCAAGACAATTGACAAGGTTATGCTGTCATTTATCCTTGCGCCGAGAGTAGAAAACGACTAAATTCTTTTTTTAATTTTCTTTTCAATTGCTTTTCTTCCCTTTTCAATTTCTTTTTTAACTCGTTTTTCTACGCCAGAATAAACTCTCCATGGTTTGTAGACTATTCCCAATATTCTTCTCCTGAAAACCAGCCAGAATGGCTTGAAATAAAGAACCAGTAAAAAGATAACAATACAGAATATTACAATATCATAATTAAATCTTGCCCAATACAATTTATCTGGGTCGCATATTGTTCCAGCTGTCCCGCATATGACTATAACTCCAATCTCATCTGCAATAAGCCCAATTCCAAGCCCAAAAAGCCCTGCAGCAGTCCACATCAGCTTCTTTCCTTTTCCTACAAGCGCAATCCAGTTTGATGCAATAACAAAAAGAATTCCTACAAAGAAGTGATGGAAATGATATGGCAAAATAATATGGGCATTTGGAAAATAATAGACTATCCCTCTTATGCCAATAAATGCTATAAGAAAACATACAAATATGATAAAAGGAGTCACTTTTCTTCTTCTTATAATATCTTCATACCATAGACTTCTGAACTCTTTAAGCCATCTAAACATATCTAGAAGTTAAAAGCAAATATTTAAATAACTTTTGCTAAAGAATCAGTTCGGCATGTTAAATTCAAGGACATCTGAAAACTCAGATATCCTTTTTTTAAACATTAGATAGTTAGTTATTATTAAATCTTCATAAAAATGCTTGAATTTCATTCTTTTTCTTCTTCAGAAGGATATGATGGAATTGCTGTCTTGCTTATTATAAGGATATCTCCTACTGCTTTTACAAGCTGGTGAGGGACAATAACCCCTTTTGCAGAGCCAAGGACCTTTGCAAGAAATGAATTTCTCGTTGCCTTTACTTTCCATCCAAATACTTTTGTTTGAGTAAGAATGCTTTCTTCAATATCCCCGAAATAATCTCCAGAATCTGTAAATACCCTCATATTGTAAGTGTGTGTGACATTTTTCATGCTAAGCATATAAACCGCCCTCCTTTGATTGTATGATATTTCTAAATTGCTTTACTTTATATATTTTTCTGTTGCTCAGGCAAACATTTATAAAATAAGTTTTTATGTATAACTTCAATGAAATGCAGAAATCTCACTATCATCGGAACATCCCATATTGCATTGCAGAGCATGAAAAAAGTAAGGGAAACAATAGATGATATGAAGCCAGACATAATCGCATTGGAGCTTGACAAAAAACGTCTTTATGCAATCACTCACAAAACCAAAACCAAAATCGGATTAAGAGATATAAGAAGAATTGGAATAAAGGGGTTTATCTTCAATTTAATCGGAGCATGGGTTGAAAAAAAACTGGGTAAAATGGTTGGCGTAAGACCCGGTTCTGAAATGATTACAGCATTAAAGCTTGCAAAAAAACACAAACTGAAGATAGCATTAATTGACCAGGATATTGAATTTACTCTTGCAAAACTCTCAAAATCAATAACATGGAGGGAAAAATTCAATTTTGTTGCTGATATATTCAAAGGTATCTTTTTTGGAAAAAGAGAGCTAAAGAAGATAGGTATAAAATCGCTTGATTTGACAAAAGTCCCTGAAAAAAAGATAATCAAAAAACTTACTCAGAATGTAAAAAAGAGATATCCAAGCATCTATAATGTTCTTATTTATGAAAGAAACAAAATTCTTGCAGCAAATCTTGCATATATAATGAAGCATTATCCTGAAAGCAAAATTCTTGCTATAATGGGTGCAGGGCATGAAGAAGAAGTAATGAATCTTATAAAGAAAAATAAATAATCTGCGTTGTCAGGAAACTATGTTCTTTGCTGTTCCAGTCTGGGTTTTGGCAAGATTTATAAATAACAAAATCTCATATTCTAAAATGGAACTCTGGGAAAGGATAAAAAGAGATTTTAGATTTGAAAAAGATGAGATTACCAGCCTGATTATATCTTCAGTTGCATTTGGATTTATCTTCTTTTATGGGTATCTCAGCGATACTCTTGGAAATTTTGTTACAGCAATAGCAGTAGTAGCTGTATGCATATTATTCCATGTTTCAGCCCAGAAAATAGTGGGGCTTCATCTCGGAATAAAAGTTGAATATAAACTGTGGTGGTATGGAATCCTTGCAAGCTTAATTGCAGTCCTTATTTCAGGGGGAAAGATATGGTGGATAGTTCTGCCTGGAGGAGTTGCCTGCTCTGTTATTGCAAAATATAGGCTGGGGGGGTTCCAGTTTGGCTTGAATTATGTAATACTTGGAACAATAGGATGGACAGGTCCTATTGCAAGCATAATTCTTGGAAGCATTGTCAAGAACCTTAACCTTTACACTCCGATAACTCTGCCTTTTTTTGATTTGCTCTTTAAATTCAGCCTGGTTTATGCTATCTTCAGCCTGATACCAATCCCTCCTCTTGACGGACATTATACTTTTTTTGCAGGAAGGCTGACTTATGCCTTTGTCGCAGCATCAATATCAGTCTATTGCCTGTTAATCTTACTGCTGGGAGTTTATTCATTTATCTGGGCAATAATCGGAGGATTTTTAATATATCTAATCTATCTTGTAACATTTGAGCTTGGATCGTGGTATGGATGAGTGCAGGAGAAATATACTGGAAAAAATGGGTTGAGGTATTTTTTATAATTATCCTGTTAATCGGGTTTCTTATTGCAATTACAATAAAAAGTATTTTTATGAATTATATTATAATCTTTTTTGCAGGGCTTATTGCCGGAAGAGTTCTTGCAATGAGGGTAAAAAAACAGCCGATGTTTGCATATGTATTGATTATAATTGGATTTTTGCTTGGATATCTCATTGGTTCATTCGAAATAAATAAAAAGCTAATCGCATTATGGTTCATAATTGGGGGAGTAATCAGTTATTACCTGCATAGGAAAGGGTATATAAAATAATTTGATTAATTTTCTGGAAAATGGTATCAGATACTGAATTTGGGCACTTGGTAAGCGAATTTGAATCACTTAAAGATATCTTTATTGACGAGCTTAGCAGATTAAAAACAGAAATGGAAACAATAAAGGAAGATTTGCTGGACCTGAAAAAAGAGCTTAATAATTCCGGCGGCATAACAATTAAAAAAAGGCTTGGTTAAAATGCTTAAGGATTTCAAGCCGCGGCTTTACCAGGAGACTATTTTTGCAACTGCTGCAAGAAGTAATACTTTAGTTGTTCTGCCAACTGGCATGGGAAAAACAGCAGTTTCAATGATGCTTGCAGCTGACAGATTAATAAAATATCCGAAATCAAAAATACTCATACTTGCCCCGACAAGGCCTCTTGTTCAGCAGCATCTTGACACTTTCAAAAAATATCTTGATGTTAATGAAACAGTTCTTTTTACAGGACAGGTAAATCCTGAAAAAAGAGCAGAGCTGTGGAAAGATGCAAGAATAATCTTCAGCACACCACAAGGCCTTGAAAATGACATAATCTCAGGAAGGATTAATCTCGAGGAAGTATCGCTTCTTGTATTTGATGAATGCCACCGCGCTGTCGGTGATTATGCTTATGTTTTCATATCAAAACAATACCATAAAAAAGGCAGTTTTCCGAGAATTCTTGGATTGACAGCATCTCCTGGCTCTGATATGGAAAAAATAAAGGAAATTCTTTCAACTCTCTTTATAGAGGAAATAGAAATCAGGACAGACAGCGACCCGGATGTGAAGCCGTATATAAAGGAAATTGACATGGATTATATTAAAGTAGAACTTCCTCCTGTTTTTGTTGAGGTTCAGAAATACCTGAAAACATTTGTCAAAGAGAGGCTTGAAAAACTAAAAAAATGGGGAATTCTCAGAAGAAAAAATCTGCTTATAAGCAAAACAGAACTGCTTGCAATGCAGGCTCAGCTAAGGGCAAGAGCTGTCTCTGAAAAAAAGAATTTTATCCTTTGGAATGCAATATCAGTTCTTGCTGAAGTAATGAAGATAACACATGCTCTTGAATTGCTTGAAACTCAGGGAGTTGTTTCTCTTTACAATTATCTTGAAAAACTGAGAAATGAATCAGAGAATACAAAAACAAAAGCAGTAAAAAATGCAGTAAAAGACCTGAATTTTAGAAGCGCTTTCATTAAAACAGAAAGGATGTACAAAGAGGGATTTCAGCATCCAAAGCTCATTGAACTTCAGAAACTTGTTGAGAAAAACACAAAAAAAGAGAATGTAAAAATAATTGTATTCAATCAGTACAGGGACAATGCCCTTGAAGTTACAGATGCCCTGAACAAGATAACTAATGTAAAAGCGCAGCTGTTTGTAGGGCAGATGAAAAAAGGTGAAACAGGCTTGAGCCAGAAAGAGCAGAAACAGATTCTTGACAATTTCCGCGCAGGGGATTTCAATGTTCTTGTTGCAACTTCTGTTGGAGAGGAGGGGCTTGACATACCAAGTGTTGATTTAGTTGTATTTTATGAGCCAGTTGCCTCTGTAATCAGGCATATTCAGAGAAGGGGAAGGACAGGCAGGCAGGAAAAAGGAAAAGCAGTTGTTCTTATTGCAAAGAACACAAGAGATGAAGGATACAGATGGAGTGCGCATAACCGGGAAAAAAGAATGTACAGGAATCTTGCAACTTTAAAGAAAAAAATAGCTTTTATTCTGTCAAAGCCCCAGCAGAAAATAAATAAATATATCCCAAAGGAAAAAAAGATTAAAATATTCGCAGACCACAGGGAAAGAGGTTCTAATGTGATAAAAGAGCTTGTTGATTTGGATGCTAATATTAAGATAGAGCAGCTTGACAATGCAGATTATATTCTTAGCTCAAGAGTGGGGGTTGAATTCAAGACAGCCCAGGATTTCTGCCAGTCAATTATTGACGGCCGTTTATTGTCCCAGATAAAATCACTGAAAAATACATTTGAAAAGCCGATTATTATTGTTGAAGGCAATGAAGATATCTATTCCCAAAGAAATATCCATCCCAATGCAATAAAGGGAATGTTTGCAACAATTGCAGTAAGTTATGGAATTCCTGTTCTTTATACAAAAAATTTCAAGGATACAGCTGCTTTGCTGAATATTATTGCAAAAAGAGAGCAGGAAGAATCTGGAAATGATTTTTCAATGCATTCAGGAAAAAAGCCCCTGACATTAAAAGAACAGCAGGAATATCTCATATCCTGCCTTCCAAATGTCGGTCCAGTTCTTGCAAAAGAGCTTCTGAAACAATTTAAATCTGTAAAACAAATAATAAATGCAGAAGAAGAGCACCTGAGAAAAGTTGAAAAAGTAGGGGAAAAGATTGCAAAAAATATCAGAAAAGTAATTGATTCAGAATACCCTTAATGCTCTTGTTGCTTAATCTGTATCTTTGACAGGAGATACGTATATTGTAGCTATTCCTTTTATATAATCCTTTTTTCTAAGAGAAGAGACATAGTCTATTATTTGGGATATTGTCTCCGTATTAATCAAAGCAATTAAGTCAAATGCTCCTGTTGCATGATAAATATCCTTTACCTCTTCTGCGTCTGATATTCCCTGAATTGCAGTATCCAAATTTCCTTCTTTGGTTTTTATTATAAGAAAAGCCTGAGATTTCATTTTTTTCATATCTTCAATTCCATCAATTTCTGGACTCTTTTTTTAACAGGAGGATGTGTCATAAATAATGCAAATAATCCATTGCCTTTAAATGGATTCACAATAAACATTCCTTCTGTTGTTTTGTTTCCAAATTTCAAAGGGTGCATCTTGTTTGATGCCTCCAGCTTTTCAAGGGCGCTTGCAAGAGCCTTTGGATTCTTAATCAGCTTTGCTCCTGATTCATCTGCGAGATATTCTCTTGCTCTTGAAATTGCCAACTGCAGAAGCATCGCAATAATTGGAGTAAGTATTGCAAGAACAATCATCTCAAGCCCTCGTCCGCCATCTCTGTCTTTTCCGCCGAAAATCATTGCAAATCTTGCCATAAATGCAACATACGAGATGATTGCTGCGATTGTTGCTGCAATTGTCTGAATTAGGATATCCCTGTTTTTGACATGTGAAATCTCATGTGCAATAACTCCTTTTAGTTCTTCTTTGTTCAGTAAATTCATGATTCCTGCTGTCAGCGCAACAACAGCATTCTTTGGATTTCTTCCTGTAGCAAATGCATTGCAGTTCTGTGTAGGAATAAGATAAACTCTTGGTCTTGGTATGCCTGCCTCTTTTGAAACTTCCTTAACAATTGAATGAATCTCAGGAGCATCTTTCAATGGTTTTGCCCGATACATTGCAAGCACAATCTTGTCTGAAAACCAGTATGTTGTAAAATTCAGGACAACAGCAAAAACAAGCGCAATTGTCAGCCCATTATATCCTCCAATCAGATATCCGACTAGCAATAACACACCGGACAATGCTGCAAGCAGCACTCCTGTCTTTATCTGGTTTTTAATCATTTTATCCTATAATAATGCAAAAATATTAAAAAGTTTGCCAAATTTATTCATTAGGGGGTTTATCATGTTAACAATAAGCACTATTCTAAAGCACTACAAGAGACCTGAAATACAGCAGGCAATGATTGAACATGCGCAAAATAAAGAGGTTGCTATAAAATACGGAGAAAACGGCTTTGGAAAGCGCCCGGACATATTGAAATATCCTTCAGATATTCTTGAAGCAGCAAAACAAGGAGCAACATCTTTTCATGTTTCTGAGGAGATATGGAAAAACCCTCTTCAGCTTGACCCGATGCTCAAAAGAAAAGAATTAAATGATTTAAGGACAGGATTTGATTTAATCATAGATATTGACTGCCCTTTTCTTGAATATTCAAAAATAGCAGGAGACCTGATAGTAAAGGCACTGAGACATCATGGAATAAAATCAATAAGCACTAAATTCTCAGGAAATAAAGGATTTCACATTGGAGTTCCTTTTGAGGCATTTCCAAAACAAATCAGAACAACAGAGATAATTGAAACAAAACATTATTTTCCAGATGGTGTAAAGCTGATTGCAAATTATCTGCGGGACATGATAATGCAGCATCTCAGTGAAAAGATATATGCATTTGAAAAAAGTAATATTAAAACAATAATGGAAAAAACAGGAAAAAAATTTGAAGAGCTTGTTGTTAACAGCAGGTTTGATGCAGGAAAAATACTGCAAATTGATACTATTCTTATTTCAAGCAGGCACCTTTACAGAATGCCATACAGCTTTCATGAAAAATCAGGGCTTGTCTCAATCCCAATAGATTCTGATAAGATACTTGAGTTTGACAAAGAGATGGCAAAACCAGAAAATGTAAGCACGAAACTCATCTTTATGCCGAGGAATGCAGAACCAAACGAGGCATTTGAATTATTTGACAAGGCAGTCCACGAGGAAAAATCAAAACAACAGGGAGAAATAAAGTTTGAAAAAAAACCCAAACACTATGAAGAGATAAAATCAGCAATTCCTGAGGAGCATTTTCCTCCATGCATAAAAACAGGGCTTAAGGGAATTGAAGACGGAAGAAAAAGATTTATGTTTTGTGCTGTAAATTTTCTGGTCTCAGTTGGGTGGAGTTATGACCAGATTGAAAAAAGATTAATGGAATGGAACAAAAAGAACCCAGAAGAGCTAAGGGAGACAAATCTCAAGGGACATATAAGATACCACAAACAAATAAAAAAGAAGATTTTGCCTCCGAACTGCTTAAATAGCGTATATTACAAAGACCTCCAGCTCTGCCAGCCAGATAACATCTGCACAAGGATTAAAAATCCTGTTAATTATTCAAAGATAAAGATAAGAGGAAAAAATTCTAAGAAATAACATCTTTTTTTACAATTTCTCCCGGGGCTGTTGTCTTTCCAGGCCACATTTTTCTGCCAGGATAAATCTGAGTGCCAATACCAGTATGCACATTATCTCCTACAATCGTCCCGAATTTTCTTCTGCCAGAATCAACCAGCTTTTCTTTTACCATTGATTTTATATTTGCATTGTCATGCCTGAGATTTCCTGTTGTTGTTCCTGCCCCAAGATTTACATTCTCTCCAATAACAGAATCTCCGATATAGCTGAGGTGGGGAATCTTTGAGCCATTCATCAATATAATATTCTTTACTTCAACTGCCTGCCCGATTCTGCAGTCATCTCCTATGCTTGTGCTTCCGCGTATGTATGAATTAGGGCCAATCTTGCAGTTTTCTCCAATAATAACATTGCCTTCAATATAAGTGCCAGACAAAATCTTTGAACCTTTTCCAAGAATGATTTTTCCGTGAATATGAACATTTTTCTCAATTTTTCCTTTTATCTTCTGCTTAATCCCCTCAATAAAAAACTTGTTTGCATCAAGCAGATGCCATGGATATCCTAGTGCAAACCAGTAATCTTTTACTGTCTCGCATGAAATCTTTTCTTCCTTTGCAAGCTCATTGACCATATCGGTAATCTCAATCTCCCCTCTTTCTGTTTTCCCGGCATCCATGTCAAAAATCCTCCTGTCAAAAACATAAAGTGCTGAATTTGCCAAATCAGAGACAAATTCTTTTGGTTTTTCAACAATTCTTTCCAGATGATTATTATTTAAAACACAGACACCAAATCTCTCAGGATTCTCAACTTTCTGTGCAAGAACACAATACTTATATTTGATGCAATTCATGATGTCATCTTTTGAATATAAATCATCACCCATCATCACGATGAATCTGTCCTTAATCATGTCTTTTGCAAGAAGCACAGCATGCCCTGTCCCAAGCTGTTCTTTCTGCTCAACATATCTAATCTTTAATTTTCCAAAACAGTTTCCAAACTTCTCTGTAATCATTTCTTTTTTATATCCCACTATCAAAATAATCTCATCAGCAATGCCCTGAAGCTGCTCAAGATTATGCTCAAGAAGGGTTTTGTTCATAATAGTTAGCAAGGGCTTTGGCCTGGTTAATGTTAGAGGATATGTTCTTGTTGACTGTCCTGCTGCAAGGATAACTGCCTGCATCATGCACCAACCTCCTTTACAATCTCATTTTTTATATCCTCAGCAATTTGCGCAATCAGTTCTTTATCTTTTCCTTCAACCATTACTCTGCACACATTCTGCGTCCCGCTGTACCTCAAAATAAGCCGCCCGTTTCCTCTTAGTTCAGTTTCAGCATTTCTTATCTTTGCATAAACTCCGGGCATTTCATCAAATCTTTTTTTCTCCTGCACATTAACATTTACAAGAACCTGCGGAAGTTCCTGCATGCATTGAGCAAGTTCAGACAATTTATCTCCGGTTTTCTTCATTATATTCAGCATCTGCAGGCAGGTTATCACACCGTCTCCTGTTGTGCTGTATCTCCCAAATATGATATGTCCTGACTTCTCTCCGCCAACAACATAGTTATTTTTTCTCATCTCTTCTGCAACATATCTGTCCCCGTTCTGAACCCTTACAACCTTTCCGCCAGCATTCTTAATTGCTGCATTGAGCCCGAGATTGCTGTAATCAGTAACAACCAGAGTATTGTGATTTAGTTTATTGTTTTTTATAAAATGAACTGCAGCTATTGCCATTATCTTGTCTCCATCAACAAGCTCTCCGTTTTCATCGCAGAATATGGCTCTGTCAGCATCACCATCAAGGGCAATTCCTATATCAGCTCCAACTTCTTTTACTTTCTGCTGTATTATTTCTGGATGTGTTGCTCCGCAGTTAAGATTTATGTTCAATCCGTCAGGATTGTGGTTAAGAATAACAACTTCAGCGCCAAGCTCATGAAGAAGATAAGGAGCAATATGATATGCAGCGCCGTTTGCACAGTCAAGAACAATCTTCAATCCGCGCAAACTTGCAGATTTAATAGAGCTTTTTGCAAATTCAATATACCTTCCTCTTGCATCATCAATCCTGTATGCCTTTCCAATAAGCTCTCCTTTGATATGGTCATTATTTATCTCTTCTGAAAAAACATAGCTCTCAATTTTTTCCTCAGATTCATCAGATAATTTAAAACCGTGCTCATCAAAAATCTTTATGCCATTGTCCTGAGCAGGATTATGCGAGGCAGAAAGCACAATGCCTGCATCGCAGTTAAGTGATTTTGTAAGATGTGCAATTGCAGGAGTTGGCATTGGCCCGACAAGCAGGACATCCACACCAGCAGAACAGATTGCAGATGTCAGGGCATACTCAACCATATACCCGCTTAATCTGGTGTCTTTTCCAATAACAATTTTATGCCTTGGTTTGCCATTCTTCTTTTTGAAATAATGGGCTATGGCCTTGCCTATCTTTGTAATCATTTCAGGAGTCATGGGATAATTATTTGCTATTCCCCTGATTCCGTCTGTTCCGAATAATTTTCTTGTCATGCACTCAGCTCCTTAATCAAATTCAGATTAATTTCTTTTAATGAATTCAAAATAATATCTGCTTTCAGGAATTTATCCTCTTTGGTAAGTTCTGTGGGAATTGCTATACATTTAGCCCCTGCATTTTTTGCAGCTTCAACACCAATCTCTGTATCTTCTATGATTATGCACTCTGCCGGTTTAACTTTTAATTTTTTCATTATTGTCAGATAAACTTCAGGATTCGGCTTTCTTTTTGAGCAGTCCTCAAATGTTACAATAGCGTCAAAGAAATTATCCAGCCCTTCAGGTTTGATAAAGCCTGCATAGGTCCCTTCTCTATCAGAGGAGGTTGCAAGCCCAAGCTTAAAGTTATTTTTCTTCAGCACCTCCAGAACTTTTTTGGCACCTGGAAACAATTTGGCATCTTTTAATAGCTCAAAATAATTTTTTCTTTTAATTTTGAGATATTCTTCATAATCAATATCATATTTTTTTTGCAGCAATGGAACATAGTCAGCTGGATGCCTGCCTGCAATTGTTTTTTTATCATTTTCATCTATAACTATCTCTATTTCAGAAAAGCTTTTTTCTGCTGCTTTTACATTAACCCATTCAGAGTCTCTTAATACTCCATCTAAATCAAATATAATTGCTTTTATCATTTAACTGTCACGCTCTTTGCCAAGTTCCTCGGCTTATCCGGGTCGCATCCGCGCTCAAGCGCAAGATAATAAGACAATATTTGTATAGGTATAATCATAAGTATGGGATTTGCCTGCTTGACATCAGGAATATGAATAAAATCATCATATAGCTCATTCTCCTCAGAGCCGATACCTATGATATGCCCGCCTCTTGATTTTATTTCAGTTGCATTGCTTAAAATAAGTTTTTTTGTTTTTTCAGTTGCAAGAACAACCACAGGAACTTTTTCATCAATAAGCGCAATTGTTCCGTGCTTTAATTCAGCCCCTGCAAAACCTTCTGCATGAATATAACTTACTTCCTTTATCTTAAGCGCCCCTTCAAGTGCAGAAGGATAAGCTAAATCTCTTCCAATAAGAAAATAATCTTTTTGTTTTGCAGTTAATTCAGCAAGTTTCTTCAGCTTTTCAAGATTTTCACTTATAATCTCTCCAACATAACTGCTTGTTTTTTCTATAATTTCCCTGCCTTCTTTATATCTCCCTGCACAAGAGTAAGCAAGCAGGAGCAGTACAGCAAGCTGGGATGTATAGCTCTTTGTGCTAAGCACGCAGATTTCTGGCCCTGCATTCATCATTATTGTTTCGTCAGATAATCTTGTTAATGTGCTTCCAGTAACATTTACAATTGATATAACTTTAACTCCATGCTTTTTTGCAATCCTGACAGCATCAAGAACATCTGCTGTTTCTCCGCTCTGGCTTACAGCAACAACAAGAGTTTCATCTTTAAGAAAGCCCTCATAATTCCTGAATTCAGAGGCAATAACAATATTGACATGTTTTTTTGCAATCTCTGAAAATTCATATCCAGCACTCACACATGCATGATAGCTTGTCCCGCAGCCCACAAAAAAAACACCGCACGCATTGTTTATCATGTCTGTAACTTTTTTTATTAATTCAGTGTCCTGTTCAATTGCCTTCTTGATTGTGAACTTTTGTTCATGTATCTCCTTCATCATAAAATGAGCATAATCTCCCTTTTGCGCCTGCTCAATTGTCCAATTTATCTCTTTGTGTTCCTTTTCTTTTTCATTTCCATTTAAATCAAAAATATCAATGCCTTTGTTTATGCTTCCAAATTCACCATCATCAAGATAAATAACCTTGGTGGTGTGCTGCAAAAAAGCAGGGACATCACTTGCAACAAAAAATTCCCTCTCTCCGACTCCAAGAACAAGAGGGCTTCCATGTCTGCCAAATAAAATCTGTTCAGAATCATTATACATTGCAACAATTGCATAGCTTCCATCTATCTTCAGCAGTGTTTTTCTGAATGCTTCTTTAAAATCATCTCCTAGTTTCATAAAATACTCAATAAAATTAGGAATAATCTCTGTATCTGTTTCACTTGAAAACCTAAAACCATTTTCCTTCAAAAAGCCCCTAAGCTCCTGAAAATTCTCAATAATGCCGGTGTGGACAGCAGAAATATTATTGTTATTTGAAACATGAGGGTGCGCATTTTCCTTTGTTACTCCTCCATGAGTTGCCCACCTTGTATGCCCTATTGCAGTATCTGATTCAGGCAGCTCTATTTTATCAATCTCTCCAATCTTTCCTGTGTTTTTCAAAACATTGATTATGCCTGTCTTGTTTGCAATGCCCCAGCTGTCATATCCTCTGTATTCAAGAGATTTAAGCCCGTCAAGAACTACTTTATTCGCATTCCTGTGTCCTTTATAGCCAATAATTCCGCACATATTCCCCCTGTATAAGAATTATAAATAATCTTTTTTAAATCTTTTCAAAATTAGAGATACTCAACAATCAAAGATTGTTGGTCGTTTAAATTGCTATTCAATTTAAACATAATAATACTTTCCTTCTGTCTTCTGTTCCCTGTCTTTTACAGAACCAGCTTTGTTTGCTCTTGGCCTGTTTGTTTCAGGGTCTTTTCTGAATGTAATTCCCAAATCCTTTAAAAATAGATTCATTCCATTTTCCATCTCAAAAGGCCCTTTTACTTCTCCGTGTTTTGCAGGAACACCTTCAAAAACAAGAAGCTGTTTTGAAAGATAATCAGCAAACAGCAAATCATGGTCAACAACAAGAGCAGTAGCTCCCTTGTGCTCCATCAGTTCATCAATTACTTTTGCAATAATCAGTCTTTGTTCAACATCAAGATAAGCAGATGGCTCATCCAGAAGATACAAATCAGCGTCTTTTGATAAACAGCCTGCAATCGCAACCCTCTGCAGCTCTCCGCCAGACAGCTCATTCAGTTTTTTATCAAAAAGGGGCTCAAGATTAAGAGGAATAATCAGCTGGTGGCTGTAATTCTTTATGGCGTCCCCAAGCATGCCCATTACTGTTTCATCTGATTTTGTCTCAAGATACTGCGGCTTGTAGCTTACTCTCAAATTCTGCATTGTTTTGTCATTGTCCTGCTTCAAAACACCAGCAAGAATCTTGACAAATGTTGTTTTTCCAATTCCGTTTTCTCCGAGAATCCCAACAACATCCTCTTTGTATAATTTTCCTTTCTGCGCCTTAAGCTCAAACCTGTCAAATTTCTTTTTTATATCAACCCATTCTGTAAGCAGGTTATCAGCAGTTGCTTTTGCAGGAGGTTTTGCAGAAAATTTGATTGCGTGGTCTCTGAATCTTGTATTCTCTTCTTTGAGATATCCTGAAAGATAAACATTTATTCCGGCTTTTGTTGCCTTTGGCCCAGAAACAACACCATAAGTTCCTTCTTTTCCATACATTATATGCACAACATCTGTCATATAATCAAGTATAATCAGGTCATGTTCAACAACCATTACAGCAGTATCTTCATCAGCAAGTTCCCTGATAAATTTTGCAATCTTCAGGCGCTGTTTTATGTCAAGATATGATGTCGGCTCGTCAAAAATATAGAAATTTGCGCGCTTCAGAACAGCTGCAGCAATAGCAATTCTCTGAAGCTCCCCGCCTGATACTTTTTTTATGTCAGAATCAAGAATCTCAGTTATCTCCAGGGTCTCTGCAATCCTGTCAAGCTCTTTTTTCTCGTCAACTTTTTCAAGAAGCTTCCTTACTTTTCCGCTTTTAATTTTTGGAATCATGTCAATCTGCTGCGGCTTGTAGCTTACTTTAATCTCCCCTGCCTTTACTTTCTCAAAATAAAGCTGCGCCTCTGTCCCTTTGAAAAAGTGCATCAAATCATCATAATCTGCACTCTTTCCAACTGCCCCGAGATTTGGAGTCAAAACATTTGCCAGAATCTTTAATGCAGTTGATTTTCCAATGCCGTTCATTCCAATCATCCCGACAACCTTGCCGAAAACAGGAGTTGGAAGGCTGAATAACTCAAATCTGTTTTTGCCGTATCTATGAATCGGCTTTTCTGTCAATTGCTCTGGCAGGTTAATGACAGAAATGCATTTTACAGGGCATCTGTGAACGCATATTCCGCATCCAATGCACAGATTTTCATCTATCTCCGGCTTGTTGTCTCCTGCAACAGTAATGCACTCCTCACCTGAACGGTTTACAGGACAGACCTTTCCGCAGGTAAAAGGGCACCCTCTGCCGTTGATGCATTTCTCTCGTTCAATTACAGCTATGCGATTTACCATAGTCTATTTATTTTAAATAACCTTTAAATA
>JAHWIL010000046.1 GCA_019322545.1 Candidatus Woesearchaeota archaeon | reverse complement strand
GTTACATTATCATCTTTGTTTACTATGGATGCCCATGAAGGTGCGCCTGTTGCTAAGGAATATATTACACTTCCATTGTGTAAAGATACTGTGACATCAAATGTTAATGTTTCACCTTCATTTATTGTTTTGGCTCCGATTGTGTTTATAACTGGTGTTGCCAAAACAACTAAAGCAGCAGCCAATAGAACCAATACACCAATTAGTATTTGTTTCTTCATTTTATTTATCCCTCCATATATGGATTAATATTAGTATAATCTCCCCCAAATTATAGTGTAGAATAGAGTCGTTATTTAAAAAGTTTTTGGTAATGTTACTACTTAAAAATATAGTGTTAACTAGAATAATAATGTCTTATTACTCTGCTCTCTATATCCTGCCTCTCGGGGTCTGCTGAATGGACACAGTTCAGTTCTAGGGTGTATAGTTTACTGGCATATAGCATCAACCCTGTTTCATTTCCGCCGTATTTTACGCGCAGTTCTTTTTTTAGCTCATTCAATTTGTTTTCAGGCACTGCTTCAAGCAGCAGATGAACTGCAATATTTCCTTTTTCAATCTGGCTGTGTGCTTTGCTCCTTGCTATGCTCAGCTCTATACTCTCCCCATTATTATTGAGGTATAAAAACTTGGCAAGTTTTTTCCAGTCATAGATTGTAGTTTCTTTCTGAATAGCTATGCCTTGTTCTTCAATAAAATCAAGAATATCCCTGACATATTCCAGGCCAAATGGCTTTATTATCATAAAAGGAGAATCATCTGCTTCAGCTTTTTGAGTTTCTTCATAAGCCTTTGATACTCTATATAATTCTTCTGCACTGATTCTGTCTATGCAAATTGGTTGCAACATAATGAAAATCAGAAGAGACTCGTATAAAAATTTTTTCAAAACAGTTATTATCAAAAATTTTCAGAATATTGTAAACTTTAGTCCTCAGTATTTATTTTGGTTTGCCTACAAATGGTTTTTTTACAATGCCCCAGTGCTTTACTGCGATTTTCAGCTCTGGATGCGTTTTTGCATATGTTTTCAGCGGTATGTTTTTCATTACAGCATCAAGCGCTTGTTTCGCTGCTCTTGCTCCTATAAATGTGCCTTCTGGATGGCCGTGTATTCCTCCGCCCATCTGGAATATTACATTTCTTCCAAATACCTTGTGCAGTGCAGGCATCATTCCAGGATGAAGCCCTCCTGATGCAACAGGCATTGTTTTCTTTATTCCATGAAAATTGTCTGTGAGTGCTTTTACATTTTCCAGAACTTCCTGTTTTGTTTCAAACATTTTTCCAACTGCTGTTCCAATATGCAGCTGGTCTAATCCAATCATTCTCGTGATTCTTGCAATAACTTTCATAGATATTCCATGGTGAGGAGACTTGTCAATTGCAGCATGTCCAGCTCTGTGGGCATGAAGAACAAGATTTAAATTTTCATCTCTTAATGTTTGCAATGCAGACCATCCTGTTGTTATTATATCAACCATTGCATATTCATTTCCCATTCTCTCTGTGAGTTTTGCTCTTTTTATCATCTCATCTGTTTCAGCTGTTATGTTAATCATGTAGATTTTCTTTTTTCCTGTTTCTTTCTCAGCTTTTTTCTTTAGTTTCAATGTCTGTCTCAGCCTGTTTTCAAATCTGTTAAACTTTTGTGAAGACAGGTTTTCATCATCTTTAACTATATCACACCCGCCGAGCCATGCATTGTATGCAACTTTTGCATGGTCTGCTGTTCTTAAGCCAAGCTTTGGCTTTACAATTGTGCCGATTAAAGGCCTGTTTTTTATGCCTGTTATTCTTCTTACTCCTTTTATTCCGTATTTTGGTCCTTTGAATTTTTTTGCAATGTTTTTAGGAAAAATTATATCATTTAATCTGAGATGCTTTACTTCCCTCATCCCAAATATATTGCCTGCAATGCTTGACATGATGTCAGGAACATTATCTGCCTCAAATAACTCTGCAGGGTATGCTATTTTTATGAACGCTGCATCTTTTTTCTTTGCTTTTTTTATTTCATAAACTTTTGCAGCAAGTTTCTGCACATACTCTTTTGTTGTTGATGTTTCTGTCCATGTCCCTATTGATGATTCTGATGCAACTGCTCCTGCTGCTTCTTTTACTGATTCTTTTCTTAAATCTGTATCAAGGTAGAAATAGCACAGCAGGTCTGTTCTTTTTGGCCTGTATTTTGTATTAACATAATCTATATATTTCATCTTGCCTCTTTTTTGTTTTATTTATTTCCACAGTAAAATATATTTTCTATTGCAACATCCTGCGACTTCCAGTTGCCTTTTTTTGGATGAGATTCTCCTGTTTTTAACTCTTTTGTTTTCTGCTCTGGCTCAAACCCTGCTTGTTTTATAGTGACTGCCTCTCTTCTTGTTACAAAACTCTGCTTAACATTGTCTATTTTATCTGCCAGCGCATTTATTGCAGAGCGCATGTCAGTAATCTGCCTTTGTATTATGTCCTTGTGCCTGTCAAATCTGTCTTTCAGCTTTTCAATTGTTATATCTCCTGCCTGAACACGGTTTGCTGATGTTATCTCCTGCTCGTTTATTATCTCTTTGTTAAGAAACTGCTGTGCTTTTTTTACTGCATCTTCCCTGCAAACAGCAATGCCCTGCTGCATTAATTCCTGCGCAAGCTTGTTTACTTTTTGTATGTTTTCAATCATTTTCTCTATTCCGAATTTAAAATTATAGTAGTATTTATATTTTTCCCATAAAAATAATATCCTGGTCTTCTTCAATTTCTTTTTCTATTTCAAATAAACTGCTGATTAATTGCTTTATTTTGCCTGCTTTTTCTGATTTCTTGAGGATGCTCAGCACAACCCTGTCTTTTGCAACTCTTTTTATTTCATTCAGTGCTTTTTCAATATCATTGAAATTATGAATTGCTGTGACACTTGTTACAATGTCAAATGATTTATCTGGAAAAGGAAGTTTTTCTGCAGATGCTATAAGATAGTCTCCATCTGGGTCTTTTTGTTTTGCTATGTTTATGAGTTCTTCTGAGGGGTCTATTCCAAATGTTTTGCATTGCCAAAATCTTGTTGAGATTCCTGAGCCGCAGCCAACATCAAGCAAATTGTCATTTGGCTTTGGCTCTATGAATTGAGTAATATGGATTAATTTGTTGAGCTGTTCCTGTTCATGGAGTTCTTCATAGCCCGGGGCTATTTTGTTGTAGTATGTCATCATCTATTTGCAAGATTCATTGCAAGTTCGAGATATCTATCTTCTCTTTCTTGGATATCTTTAATTGTATCACAAATATTGACATCAAACTCTGTATGAGTGCAATAACTTCCAACACAATCATCTCTGTC